>NZ_JACOOD010000006.1:0-160491 GCF_014287405.1 Bacteroides sp. NSJ-48
GTACCGAAGAGGTTCAGGTCTACCACTTTGCGGAATGCGTCCACATCGAGGTCGAGCACGGTCTTGTCCGGAGCGATGGTAGCGCCCGGCATGTTGCCGCCTGCGGCGTTCAGCAGCACGTCGATAGTGCCGAAGCGTTTGAGGATGGCTTTCTTGTTTTCTTCCAGCACTTCCTTGTTCAGTACGTCGGTTACGAGAAACAGGGCTTCGGACTTTCGGTTAAGCTCGGCTTCCAGTTCCCTGCCTGCTTCTTCCACACGGTCCAGAATTACGATTTTAGCTCCTTGCTCGGCCAGATAGTTGGCGATGTTTTTTCCTAAAATGCCACAACCGCCTGTTATGACGATTACTTTGTCTTTAATGTCGAATAAGTTTTTCATGATTTATGTATTTAGTTATACAGATGTGTATTCTTTAGGTTTGTATGGCAAAGATATGGAATTAATACTTCTCTTATTGTTAGAAAAGTCTCAGAATTTATATAATTTGTATCAGGTGATGGGATTGGAATGAACAGATGAATTGCTTTGTTGCAATATCAATAAGCTTTCCGGTCCCATATTGAACAGCAAATCGATAATGCTGAGGTTGGGCAGGAAGCCGAGTTTTTCGTGAAATACCTGGTAGTAGGGTTGCGGAAAAAAATCCGTATCTTCCAAGCGGAAGTCCTTCTTAGGATGAATGCGTTCACGAAAATCTACTTCGTTGGGTGTAAATATAGCTTTGTACTCTGAGGTACGTTCTATAGTTGGCTGTATGTCTATCAGGGAGCAGACGAGGTGGCAAAGTTCTTCGTTGAAATCGGCTAAAAACTCATATTTCTTTTCATAAAAAGGGCGGAAATCATCTTTGTAATATTCAAAGAAAGGTGTATGGTTGTATGCCGATTCAATGGCATTCCAGTGCAGATGACGCCAGTTGCCGTGGTCGGAGATACGGATATCACGCATCGGGCATTTCGGCGTGTCGGGCTTGACTGTGGGAATGGAAAGGGCAAGTTCGCCGTCGGGCGCAGCAATGGTGCAACGGTTACGATACGTCTGTTTGGTATAATGGTCGTGCTGTTCGATATATATTTGGTCGTATGCCAACAGTTTGGTATAGTATTCAACCGGAGCCAGATAGGCGGAAGAAAGATAGACGGTCATTTGAATTGAGCATTTAAGAATTAAAAATTAAAAAATAAGAACCGGCAGGAGTTACTGCCTGGTACTTTATCATTTGGTTGTTTGATTATCACTTTATTCTTCTCCATATCCTGTCCCAGCGATACCCGTTGAAAAATCCCGTATCCTGCTCCTTTGAGAACCAGATGACGGCGGCCTTTCCGATGACATGGTCTTTGGGGACAAGTCCGAACAAGCGGGAGTCTGACAGGTTTATCGAGTTGTTGGCACCCACCCAATAGTAATCTTTCATAAAGTAACAATGCTGTACAGGTTTTCCTTCTATGTATAGTGTATCATTTTTGATGTCTGCCCGTTTCCTTTCATGCAACACCAATGTGTTGCGCAGCAGTGTCATGTTCCAGGGATATACACGTACGGCTTTCCCTTTGCCGGGGATGATGAGAGGTTTCGGTACGTCAACCGAGTCTTCTTTATCGGCAGGCTCTATCCAGTTGTTTGTTCCTAAAGCCTGTTCCAACAGATAATACTCGTACCTGCTGAAGCTGCGTACGTTTTTTGCCGTATCCTGTCCCAATAATACGTTGGGGCGGATAGAAAGGATAGTGAGCAGTGAGTCTAACTGCTTCTCTTTCTTCCGGGGATATGTATAAAGGAACTTCTGGTCGGGAGCGTTTTTTTCCGAAGGAATTACGGAGAAAAGAGAATCTACCCACAAAGTATCTCCCGGTACTCCCAGGCAACGGCCGATGTATACTTCTCTCTGGTCGATTGCTGTTTGTGAGAGGTTGGCTGGGTTATTGAATACAAGAATGTCATCCTTACGTACTGGTTTGTCGCCCCAACGGTGATACCCCCATAAGCTTATGAAAGGCAACCGTAGTCCGTAGCTCCATTTGTTTACCAGAATACGTTCACCGCGGTACAGTGAGTTTTCCATTCCTGTGGAAGGAATCAGATAGGAAGTTGCAACGCAACTCCGGAGCAATATCACTGTAAGTATTACTCCGGTCAGGGTAGCTGCAATCTTCCAATTCCTTCTCCGCATAGTGTGTATTGATCGCTAACTTCCGGTCACTGTATTAATGTACCCACTTGAAGATGCGGTTCCAACGGATTTTTCCATCAAACCAACCACGGTCTTTATCTAATGAGAGCCAGACAACGATAGGCTTACCTACTACGTGGTCTTCCGGTACGAAGCCCCAGTAGCGGGAGTCAAGGGAATTATGGCGGTTGTCGCCCATCATCCAATAGTAGTCCAGCTTGAAGGTGTAGGTGTCTGTTTTCTGTTCGTTGATGTAGATGCCGTCCGGTTTTTGTTCCAGTGTATTGCCTTCATAAGCTACGATGCAACGTTCGTAAATGGGCAGGTTATCTTTGTTCAGGGTAATGGTCGCACCTTTTTCCGGTATCCAGACTGGACCGTAATTATCCCGTGTCCACTTTGTATAGAGGTTTTGCGGATACATTTGTCCTGAAAGGTTTTCCGGTTCCATGACGATGCGGCTGACCAGTTTTTTATTGCCGGCGAGCGTATCGTACATTTTTTGGGTGAGGGGCAGGTGATACACCGGAGTCAGTCTGCCTTGAGCATCGCGGCGGTCCAATCCCATCTGCATAAGTCCTTCTTCATAAGTGAAGTCATCGGTCATCAGTATCTGGTCGTCGTTACTGATGCCCAATTCGCGAAACATCTCTTCCGGTATGTACGGGCCGGTGGTCTGTACGAAATAGTTGAGCTGCATCTCCTCCGGATTCTCGATGGCTTTTCCATCGATGTACACTTGTGTATCTTTGATTTGCAGGGTATCTCCCGGCAGGCCGACGCAGCGTTTTACATAGTTCTCGCGGCGGTCGACCGGACGTACCACAATATCACCGTACATTTGCGGATTGGTACGAATCAGATTACGGCCGGCATTGTAATAAAGGTCGTAGACGGTACGCTGCTGGTCGCGCGTCAGACTGTCCATATTGATTTTATTGGGATATACGCGCTGTCCTTCCCTGTAAGCCAGGTTGTAAAAATCTTCTTGCTGTCTGTTAAGCGCTACCGTATCACCCGCAGGAAAGTTGAACACGACAATGTCATTCAGTTTTACTTTTCCGAAACCCGGTACGCGTTTGTATTTCCATTGCGGCCATTCAATGTACGATTTGGTGTTGAATATCGGCAAAGTGTGTTGTGCCAACGGCATGGAAAGCGGTGTGTTCGGTACACGCGGACCGTAGCTCATTTTACTTACATACAGAAAGTCACCCACCAGCAATGATTTTTCCAGCGAAGACGAAGGTATCTGATAGTTCTGGAATATGTAGATATTCACAAAATAAACAGCCACCAAGGCGAATACAATGGCGTCTACCCAACTCATAATGCCACGTACAGCCGGATTCTTGGATTTTTTCCAGAAACTCCAAGGTATCTTCTTGCTGATGTAGATGTCAAATATGAAAGGAAGAACAATCAGTCCCCACCAACTTTTCACCCAGACAAGGAACATCAGGTAAAGCAGGGTAACTATGCCGAATTTGACCCATTGGGCACGTGTTGCTTTTCTCATAATACTTTAGTCTTTTAAAAATGGAAATAAATCGCTCATGCCTAAGAAACCTTGTTTGTCGGCTGTATATTCTGCTGCCAACACAGCTCCCAAAGCAAAGCCGCTGCGGGTCTTGGCGTCATGGGTAATGGTGATGCTGTCTGCCTCTGAATCGTAGCGGATGCTGTGAATGCCCAGTACTTCTCCCTCGCGGATAGAGCTGACCGGCAGTTCGTTGGCAGCGCATTCGACAGAGCCTGACACGGTTCCATCCGGTGCTTGCAAGGTACCTTTTACCCAGCGGCTTTTGCGGTCGAGATTATCCAGAATACCTTCGGCCAGGGTAATGGCAGTGCCGCTTGGAGCATCCAGCTTGTGTATATGGTGAGTTTCGCTCATTGCTACGTCGTAAGCAGGGAATTGGTTCATGATCTTCGCCAGATATTTGTTGACGGCCGAGAATATGGCTACTCCCAGACTGAAATTAGATGACCAGAACAGGGTTTTTCCACCTTCGGAACAAAGCTTTCTTACCTCTTCACCATGTTCTTCCAGCCAGCCTGTACTGCCCGAAACCAATTTTACGTCTGCTTTGAAAGCTTTCATATAATTGTTGTAGGCTGCCGTCGGATTGGTAAATTCTATGGCGACATCGGCACTTTTGAATGCGGCCGATTCAAAATCCTCTTGGTTATTCACATCGATGATGCTGACAATTTCGTGTCCGCGGCTTAAGGCAATCTTTTCAATTTCCTTACCCATTTTTCCGTAACCGATTAATGCGATTTTCATTGTTTCTTTGGTTTTTATTCAGTTTATCAACGAACTATATGTCGCAAAGGTAATCTTTTTCTTACATTTGCGCACAACATTAACGATAAGTTAATATATTGTAGTCCTTTATGTTTTACTTAATTATCTGATTTACTTTATTTTACCATTTAAAAGATAGGATAATATAAATAATAGAACATACAATTTACATACAAATGGTGTATCTAAAAGAAAATAGGAATAAATATTTGCATTATAAAAGTGGATGTTTAGTAAATGCTCCTAAAAAATAAGATAACATATAAAGATACAAAAAAGCCAACTAATTTACAATACTTTAAGTATTAATTAGTTGGCTTTTTATACTATTTACCGAATATCTATAAAAACGAAACAAAATAAGGTGTTATTCTCTTTTACCTTCCAATATATTTTCTTTTCCGTCTGACAAACTTTAATCATTAGAAAAATCTAGTGTCTTATATGTTCATACTCTCCGTCTTGCTGGATAATTGTACAGGTCTGCATCACATTTCCTTTCGTGTCTTTCAGGTATAGGTGGGCAGTGCGGTCCGTACTGGTAGTGTTTTCGGCTATTGGGATGCTTATCTTCCATTGGTATACAGTGACGTGGTTGCCGCTGTATTGCTCGTTTTTTTCTCCCTGTTCGATTTTTTCCACCGTCATCCAGTTACAGTCGGTCGATATAATTGGTTGGTGATTGGCATAGATAATGAATACTGCTTCAGGATGCCTACCGGATGACATAGAGTGACCGTAGCCATCCGCATCGTTCCAGCCTCCCGAATTTCCGTTGAGTTCCATCCTCAAGTAGTCGTAATAAAACACCTCGTCTGGGTCGTTGTGGCTGTAGACGATTTCATGGCAGGCTATGTAGAAATTGCGCTCCATAAAGCGCGACTTGCACTCGTAGGTGTATTGAATGCCCATCCCGTGTCCGGAGGATTCAGGCACTTCTTTCACGAACACGTTCCATATATTTTCCGGCAGGTGGGCTAGGAAATCAATTCTCTTGCCGTCTATCACGAGAAACTGATCGTAGAAACGTGCTTTGAGTGTCAATCTTGCCACCCAGCCTTCTGCCGATGATTCTACCAATTTTCTCTTTTGGTGAGTAGTGTCTATAAAGTACCATCCGGTGGGCAGAGATGTCTTTTCCCATTGGTCTTGAATGGCCTTGGCCTCTGGGTTATTGACGTTATCATCGTATAGTTTACTGACAACATAGTTCTCCCACTCTCCCGGGGCTGAACCAGTATAGCCATCATCGAACTCTTCTCCCCAGTGCAACGTGGAGACATCCGGTATGGTAGTAGTATGGTAAAATACCCAAAGGCTGTCGTTCACGTTTTGCGTATATTCGTCCCAAAAGATATTTCCCCAATCCGCTTTGCCCGGATAGAGGTCTACCGGATCAATAAATGCAGATGATTCCACTGTATGTCCTAAATCCACAAATCTGTCTGTATAGACTTTCCCATTGGTATAATGTCTTTCCCGTTCCACATAGGCATAGTAAAGTAATGGCAGATTGTCATGTGCTTCCTCCCATATATATCCCGTGCGGTAAATTACCGTATCAAGTACCGGAACGTAGGCGGTCTGCCTTACCAGTATGTCTTGCGATATTCCCGTGTCCTTTCCTTTGATGGTGATGGTTGCCTCCCGTCCGACTGAGTCGCTCTCATTGGGGGAGATGTCAAAAAACAAGTCCTTTTCCACCAGTCCGCGGGTACGCCCTTGCACCTGCTTTATCCAGTCGGCGGAAACCGTCACCTCCAAATCAAGATTGGTCTGCACCTTGAAATCCAGCGCACCGCCTACGGCATCCACTTCGTATTCATTCTTCGCCACCACAATCGCACCCTTATAGGCCTGATACACCTTCACTGTGTCTGCCAGTGTAGCGTCCGTCTTTCCACGGAATACAACTTCCGTCTGCCTCGGGTCATAACTGCTGTTGGCCGCAATGGTAAGCATATGGCTGTGGGTGGTGACGGCACGTGTGTTTCCTCCGTCCGTTATCCAGTCTACGCTGTCGGGTATCAGCACTTCGTATTCCATGGTGCTCGTGATGTCAAGCGTGACGGTCTGTTCTTCCGAACCTGCCACAATCTCCCTTTGCTCAAGCGTGATGAAGTTGGAATAGTCCTGCGTGACGGTAACCGTTTCCGTTTGGCTGCCGCTTCTGATGGTTACTTCGGCGGTTCTTGTCTCTCCGGTGGCGTTCGGTTCTGCGGTGATGGTTATTGTCGCATCCCCTGCAGCACCGCTTGTCGGATGCACTTTCAGCCATGAGGCGGAACGGGCTGCTGTCGTTTCCGTAACGGACACGCTCCATGCCTGAGGAGCGTTGAAAGAAAAAGTGGTGCTGCCTCCGTCTTTTTGTAACGTAGGCTGTGTGTCCTCGGTGGAAGGAATAGTGATGGGCATGTCGGATTCCTTGTCATCGCTACATCCCTGCCCGAACAGCAGGTATGCGACAAGCCCGGAACAGATGAATAATTTTGATTTTAAATTTCCCATATCCTTTTATTTTAAGTTAGTTATATCGTGAATATACACTATCGCTGATGTATTTTCGGCACAGACTCGGGCCCAGTCGGTTGATGACTGTGCGGTATTCCTCTTTCTTGTACATATCATCAAAGAAACCGCATTCTTTCAGCCAGTCTATATATTCTTGCCCTCTGTTTGAATGTTCCATGTGGAAGAATATTATCTGGTTAATTAGATAGGAAAATAACTGGCTGTCGTTCATGCTACACTGTATGATTTTAGTATACTCCATTTTTTTACTTTTACATAAATCTTTCTGTAGTAGGATGGTCTGCATTTCATGATAAAGGTACTTGAAGCATCTGTTAAAGTTCTCGAAGTCTTTTATCTGTCTTTGAAACCTTTGCCATATATGTTCATTAAGACGGCACGGAGATATAGGATGCATGCTGCTGAACCGCCCTGTATTATGGTCAAAGAAATGGAAGAAATTCGTGAACACATCTTCATCCTTTTTTATGTCTGACAACCATGCTTCAAAGCGGTTATTTACCCGTGTCTTGCTCAGGTTGTTGCCGAACAGGGAGAGCTGATTGCTCATGAGTTGTGCGAATAGTGAATCAAAAGATGTAATTCTTTTTAGTTCATGAGATTGCCGATAGGCTTTATATGCCATACGGAATGCTTTCCAGGTGGCAAGAGCTGTTATGGCAGTGGCAAAAGTATTGATAATGCTAATGATATCAATCGTTGGCATATGGAACTTCGTTTAATAAAATGACAAAGGTTGAATATAAAGGCAAGTGAAACGGGTCGTTTCCTTTAGGAAATAGTCGGACAAAGAAGCCGGATGCCGCAAGATATACATACTGTGAGTCCTCCATGCTCTTCCCAGTCCCTTGGAAGATTTCTATTTAAACGTGAAGCGTGGAACTGCATGCCACGTCTTAAATTGGAGGTCCTGAGAAAACCTTTGATGACAGATATGGTTATAGCAGCCCACGCTATATGCGTGAGAACCACTATGCCGTTCTTGTCATCTTTGAAAATTTCTCAGGTTTCCAATTACAAGATAAGCATAACGCTTCTTCAAATTCTAAAATGTCTTGGAGGGAGTTTTCTCTCTCCAAATGCAAAAATATGAAAAATGCAGGAAGTGCAATAATATTTCCTGCATTTTTTATGTTGGCACATAAGTATTTATAATCGTTACAGTTTGAATCCCTTGTTTTTCCGTTGCGGTTGCTGTATCGTTGGCCGTATCCGTCGGAGCAGCCTCTCGAACTGCTCCCTGAACCAGTCGAGGATATTCTTCCCGTTGATGCGCAGGACAAAGCGTTTCCCTCTCTCTCCCTGCTCTATTCCCATCTGCGCAGTGGCACCTGTCACGGAGAGGGCTCTCTTGTGTTCCTCGGAGTAAAGGTTCCCGCTGTACTCCAACGGCTGGAACGTGAAAAGCCGGTCCGTCTGCTCGGGCGTGAAGCCTGCCGAACGGCAGTACCTCTCCATGCGCATCGCGTCGGCGAAAAGAGGAAACCAGCCGCACGCACGCTCCGTCCATTTTTGCAGATATGCAGTCCGCTCCTTTTCCCTTTCCAGTTTTTGGATGTAGTCGGTCTGCACCGTGGCAAGTTCCCTGCCGTGCTGTGCCCGCTGCCGTTGCAGACTGGCCTGCAAGTCCTCTATGCTCTCTTCACGGGCGGCTATTTCGTTTTGCAAGTTGCGGTTGTCCGCCTCCAGCTCCCTGATTTTCCCACTGCCCAAAAGAGAACCCATCTTCGCTATGATGGCGGTCTTTGCCTCCATCTTGACCGCCTCCAACTTTTGCGTGTTGATTTCCTTTCTGGCCGTTTCCAGCCGTTTTTCCGCCTCTTCCTGCTCGGCTTGGAGTTGTCGCACGTTCTCTTCCAGTTCGTCCGTCTGCCGCCTCAAATCGCGGTAATACTGGGCGGTGGAGACATGCCGGGCTTCCGAACCTCTTATCCCGCGTTGCAGGCCGTATTTCACCATGACTCTGGCATAGTCGTCGTGGTAGGCAATCAGTCTGGTGCGGTTCAACACGTCGTCGGCACACAGCCGGGCGGCATTCGCCTTCTTGCGGTAGGTTCGCCCTCCCTCCTGCGGCTTCTTCTGCCCCGCCTTCCTGCGCTCTCCCGTCACTATCGGTACGAGCGTGGCGTGTATGTGCGGCGTGTGCTCGTCCATGTGCAGCACCGCCGAGACCACGTTCTCCCGCCCGAAGGTCCTGTACAGCCAGTCCATGCTGTCCCGGCACCAGTCGTCCAGTCTTCCGGCTTTCTCTATTTCCATCATGTCCTCATGTGTTCCTGAGAGCATGACACGGATGGCGCGTACCTGGTCGTGGGTGATTTTCCTTCTGATGCCCGCACTGCTGATGCGGGCGGCAATCGCATCGTCACGCTCCCTGATGCCTTCGGGCATCCGGACGAGCTCGCGGTTCAGGTGCGTGCGCGTAGGGTTGACGTTCGGTGCTATCACCCTGCGCTCGATATGGTCGGATATCCGGCTGTCGGATGCCCCCTTCGCTTTTCTGAAATCGAGTGAGAAATATCCCATTGTAAAGTCTTTTTAAGTTTGACAATTCCGCCTGCCGTGCGGATATGCCTCACGGCGAACGGGGTGTGCAGAGGGGCCGGCCCCTCGCCTCAATAGGGCGTTTTTAGCTGCGCTTGCGCTGCGTGAAGAAAACGCCCTATTGAGCTATGGCTTTTCACTGTGCAAAAAGCCTGCGGGATGCGTGCGGTTACATTCCGATGCCTTTCCCCTTTTTCTTGCCAGGCTGCTGCACCCACTGTACTTGCTTTGCCTGCCGTACCGGGTTCGCCTGCTGTGACAACTTTTTTCCGTTCAGGTAGTCGTTCAGGTCCTTGTACCCGCTGTACACATGTGACGCGTCGCGGACACGCAAACCGTACTCTCTTTGGATTTCGCGCAGGGCTTCCAGCCCGGCGCGGTCGTTGTCAAGGAAGCAGTGTATCCGCTCATAATCCCCCAGCGGCCGCAGGGCTTTGGAAAGGTTGGAAACCGAGTTCAGCACGATACAGTCCTGTCCGTCAAAGGCGGGGCGGTCGGGATGCCTCTCCTGCCGCAGCGTGAGGAAGGATAGGTAGTCCATGAAACCTTCGAAGAGGCAGCAGGTTTCCCCCGGTTCCGTTTGCCGTATGTGGGTGATGTCTTTCGGGGCTATGCAGCCCTTGAAGAACTTGTTGCGTATCTCGTAGCCTCCCGAACGGTTGGGAAAACCGACGGCAAAGTAGGGTTTGCCGTCGGTCAGATAGTGCACCTCCCTGCATTCTCTTTTTGCCAGTTCCGTATTTATCCCCCTTTCCCGCAGATAGGAGAATAAGGCGGGGGAAGAAAGCGGCATTACTTCCAACTGCCGGAAGCTTGGTTGTGATAATGTCTGCCCGCCAAAAGAGAAAGAGACGGGGCGCACGTGCGGTGCCTGCCTTGCTATCATTTCCAGAAGGTAGGACACATGGTCGGATGCGTAGAGTTCCGCCGCCAGTGCGATGATGTTGCCGCCTTTCCCGGTGGCAAAGTCGTACCAGAGGTTACGTTCGGTGTTCACCTTGAACGAGGCCTCGGTTTCCTCCCTCAACGGTGACTTGTACCATAGGTTGCCGCCCTGCCGTCTTACGGGTGAGTACCCCAGACTGTGCAGGTATTCGGCTATGCTGATTTGTTTCGCTGTCTGAATGTCCATACGTGTAAGTGTTTGAATGAATGACTGTTTTTGTTTTTTCGCCCGCACCTTCTTATATAAGGTACGGCATATACATGGCTTCACTTAAATGCTCGTATATATAGGATACGGGTATTAAGTGAAGCGGTTGCGTGATGTCCGCGTACCGCTTCGCTTTTCCCTTATATATAGGCACCGTGAATAAAGTGAAGCGTTTTTCCGCAGCCGGTTTAATAATGGAAATCGGGCATGAAGGTGTATTTCCTGCCGTTCTCCTGCACTATCATCCGCTTGCTCCGTAGCGTGGTGATGAGTGATACCGCCTTGTGGTGGTTCAGCTTCACGCCGACGGCGGCATAGGCATTTATCAGCGCGTCCTCCAGTTCCTTGTAGCCGTATTCGCTTTTCAGTGCGAATGCCGCCTCCAGAGCGATGCGGTGCTGTTGCTCCGTGATGTGCCTGTACGCGTCGAACGGCTCCTGCTGCGGTCTTCCGGCCTTCCTCTCCTGCGGGGCATAGTTCTCCACCAGTTCGGGAAGTGCCCTGTCATTGATGCGGAAGGCGAACGGCTCGAAGTCCATCGCCCGGATGTGCATGGCCGACACCCGGCTGATGTCGCTGTCGTTCTTGTCCTTCTCCACCAGCAGCACCGTCTCGGCCTTGTTGTTCAGCTCCGTGCCGATATGCCCTCTTGCGTTCTCGTCGCCCTTGTTCTGGTGCAGTATCGTGTGGATGTGTACCTGGCGGTCGTCCGTCCACTGCATCAGCTTGGAGATGATGCGTGTGGATTCGCCGGGGCTGTTGATGTCGTACACCATGTCGCGGATGCCGTCTATCACGACAAGCCCCAGTTCCGGGGTGTTGTAGATGGCCTGCTCCACAGCTGCGATGCGTTCTTTCGGGGTGTACTTGCGAAGGGCGAGAAATTCGAGGTGCTCGCTGTCCCGGTCGGTCGGCAGTCCCGCCATGCGCAGGATGCGTTCCATCACCTTGAGACAATGATAGGGGCTTTGTTCGGTATCGACATAGAGGATTTTCCGCTTGTCTTTGGGCAGTTCCGCCGAGTACAGCAGTACCGTGCCGTTCTTCAACGCCGCCGCGACGATGGCGGAGACGTTGAACGTCTTCTTGCTTTTCGCCTTGCCGATGGACGCGCTGAAATTGCCAAGTGTGCCGACGACAGTGCCGTTCGCCTTCAGTATCTCGGGGGCCTTCTCACATTTCATGCCGATGCTCAGCCGTGAGGCCTGCCAGATGATGATGGCGTTCTCACGGGTCACTTCTTCTATACGCTCGTTACTTTCCATGGCTGCGGAGTTTTCGGTTTGCGCTTCTGACGATGGCGAGTGCCGCTTCGCCCTTGTCGTTCACACGTCTTGCGAGGCTTTCAGCCCATGACAGCAGCTCCCTGCGGGAGAACAGCAGCTTGTTCCCGTACTTGCGGAACGGCACATCCCCCTTGGCGGTCAGCTTGTAGAGGCGGGCCTTTGAAATCAGGAACCCGTGCTGTTCGAGCACCCCCACAGCCGCATCCGGCGTGAGGTTGTCGGGTTCGTTTTTCGGCAGGGTCAGCCCCGCCAGTGTCTGCGAGACGCTCTCGCTCACGATTGCCCGGAGTTCCTCGGGCGTGGTAAGAATAATCTGGTTCATGTCCTTCCTTTCTTTTTGGGTGTTTTACTATGGCTGTCGTCACAGCCGTTCCAACCGGTTGTGGCGCAAAGGAAGAATAAAGGAAAGCGAATATCAAACCGCAAATAACTTAACACGGATATGACTTTTATGGACGTTTCATGACTTTGGGTGACACTGCGTGGGGCGGGTAAAAAGAGAAACGGTGCAATAGGCGGACATAATCCTCCAATGGCACCGTTTTGCACACATATGTCAAGTGATTCGGAATGTACTATTATTTCACACCCTTTAACTTTCCGAGTTGGGAAATGACTTCTTCTATTACGAAATATTTCTCTCCCGGTATCCCGATGTCGGAGCGCGATATGAAGCCCAGCTCCTCCCACCGGGCTATGGTCTGGCGGCTCACGCCCGCCATTTTTGCCAGTACGCTCTGGCCTATCATCTCCCTGCCGAGGATGGCGGGATACCTGTACTTGCGGGTGGCGTGGCTGAACCTTATGCGTTCGATGACCGCCTCCACATTGTTTATGGTGGGCCGTACCCGCTCCTGCACGCGTATCACGGCCTCCGTTATCTCATATCCGGCAAGCCCGGGATGTCCGGAAAGCTCCTCCCATATGGCACCGAAACATTTGAGGTGCCGTATCTTTATCTCTCTGGTCTTCTTTCTTGGCATGGTCAGTCGAATTTGGTAAGTAACTGCGCGTTCTTCATCCGTTCGTCCCGCTCGAAACTGGCAAGGTAGTTCTCCGTTATGGCAAGGTTGGAGTGCCCCAGACTTTCGGATATGTAGGAGATGTTCGTCCCGCTGCGCTTGAGCACGGTGGCGAACGAGTGCCGGGCCGAATACGTGGTCACGGGGGGCAGCCCCACCGCCTCGGCTATCCTGCCCAATACCTTGTTGCATTTCTGTATGACCGTATCGACAAGGTGCTTGGTGGCGAAGCCGTCTTCCTTCCCCGTGGCGAACTTGAAGATGAGCGTGCCGGGGTTTCCGTCATCGGGGTTGCCCCAGCGGTCCATGATTTTCCGCATCTCGGGAGTGAGCACCGCACGTATGGTACGCACTTGCTTGGAAGTGTTCATCGTCTTTGCCCTGACAAAACAGATTTCACCGCCCACGATGTTCCCGTAAGTAAGATAGAGCATGTCCCGGAAGTTGATGCCGTTGCAGAGGTAGGAGAAGAACCACATGTCCCGGTAAAGTTCGGTTTCCTCCCTCCCGTCGGTATAGGTGACGAGCCTCTTTATCTGTTCCAGCGTGAGTGCCAGCTTCCTGCCCTCGGCTGAGGGTATCTCGAACCTGTTCCTGCCGAACGGGAAGTGCGCCTCCTTTATTATGCCGTCCGCCTTTGCCCGGTTCATTATCGCCTTGAGCATCTTGAAATAGACGCTGAGCGTGGACTTGCTTTTCTTTTGGCCCGTCCAGAATCTTCCGCAGCGGTTCAGCCAGTCCACCGTGACGGCAGAAAACGGAATGTCTTTCCCTGCAAACTCCTCCACCGCCGTCAGCAGTGCATGATAGCTGCGGTACGTACCCGCCTGCCCGTTACGTTTCAACTCTTCCGTCTTCGCCTTTATCGCGGCGTTCACTGTCGCGGTGGAGCATCTGCCCAGCCGGACACTCAAAAGGTCAAACGCGAAATCTCCACGTTCGGCGAGTGCCTCCACCTGCCCCTTGATGATTGAGAAGCTGTTCTCTATGTTCGAGCGTGCCTCCGTGAGCCTGCGGCTCTTGCTTTCCGCAAGGTTCGCCCAATCCTCCTTTGACAGCTCCTGCCCCGTGGAATAGTATTTCTGCCTGCGGTTGTGTATGACTTGTATCTTCACGGGGAACAAGCCGCTTTTCTTCGCCCTGCGTGCGTCCAGTACCGACAGCACCGAAATTCCGTCCTTTGAATACTTGTACATAATCTGCCGTTTTTGATGGTTCTTTACTTGGTCTGTATGCAAATATATGTGCATACGATTTGCATACAAAAATAGAGATTATCGGAAAACGATGCAAATTATTTGGAGAGAAAATTTGCTAAAATACGCTATAATACAGTGATTTGCGTATGTAGGTAAAATGGTGGAAAATAAATAAAAATGGGCTTATTTTAACGAAGCGTTAACAATGGAACAATTGCTGCATTACGTTTGGAAGCATAAGATATTTCCTTTAATGCCACTCCAGACAACCTCCGGACAGCCGGTCGAAGTGATAGATCCCGGTTTGCCGAATACTGATGCAGGCCCCGATTTCTTTAACGCAAAACTGAAAATAAACGGTACGCTTTGGGTGGGTAACGTTGAGTTGCATACGCAGGCTTCGGACTGGTTTCGTCACGGACATAACCGGGATACGGTTTACGATAATGTTATTCTGCATGTGGTGGGCGAGTCGGATTGCGAGGTGTACTATGCCAACGGCGGTATTGTTCCCCAGCTACTGTTGCACTGTCCGGACAATGTCCGCCGGCGTTATGACGAATTACGTCAGACGGAAATATACCCTCCTTGTTATTCTATTCTTGCTTCCTTACCGAAACTGACGGTCCATTCCTGGTTATCGGCTTTGCAGGTAGAGCGTTTTGAACAAAAGGCACAGGCCATTGCCGCACGTCTGGAGCGTTGCAACAATCATTGGGAAGATGTATTCTTTATTACCCTTGCCCGTAATTTTGGTTTCGGTCTGAATGGCGATGCTTTTGAAGCGTGGGCCGGTCATCTGCCTTTCCGTGCGGTAGACAAGCATCGGGATAGCCTTTTTCAGGTAGAGGCGTTCTTTTTGGGACAGGCCGGGCTTTTGGAAGAAGATTGGCAGGAGGATTGTTACTACCGGGAACTTCAGAAAGAGTTTCATTATTTGCAGCGCAAGTTTGAATTATCTGCTCCAGTGAGCAGTGACCGGTGGCGTTTTTTACGTTTGCGTCCCGGCAATTTCCCCCATGTGCGTCTGGCACAGCTTGCCTGGCTGTATCATAAGGAACAATCTTTGTTTTCACGAGTTATGGCGGCCGAAACTGCGGAAGATATAAAGAAGATAATATCCGCACGGACTTCGCCCTATTGGGAGACACATTTTACGTTTAAAAAAAGCTCACCCCATCAAGAAAAGCGTTTGGGAGAGAATGCTTTGAACCTTATTCTTATCAACACCGTTATCCCTTTTCTGTATGCTTACGGAATGCACAGAGCAGATGAACGGCTTTGTGACCGTGCCACTTGTTTTCTTGAAGCATTGAAAGCCGAGAACAATCATGTCACCCGTTTGTGGAGTGGAGCCGGACTTCCCGTTTATACTGCGGTCGACTCACAGGCTTTGCTTCAGCTTCAAAAGGAATATTGCGACAGGAAGGACTGTTTGCGCTGCCGCTTCGGTTATGAGTATCTGAGGAATAAGAAGTAACAGGTGTAAATTCCCGCCGGCTTTTCATTGTAAATTTCCGGCTTGTCGTATATTTGCACTTTAAATCGGAATAACTCGTATCTATTATGAAAGCTATTAATTTTGTTGTTTGTCTGTGCATGGCGTTTATGCTCTCAACTTTCAACAGTCTGGCAGCCGGAGAGGATTTCAAGTCATTTCTCCATAAGTTTACATCCAGTGCTTCATTTCAGTATTCACGTATCAAGTTTCCTTTGAAATCGCCTATCGTATTGTTGCAGGATGACGGCGAGACAGAGCAGACTTTTCCTTTTACCCGTGATAAATGGGCGTTGCTGGATAGTGAAACCTTGAAAGAAGGACGTATCACAGAAGAAGAAGGAGGAGTTTACATCTCACGTTTTACCCGGGATGAACCTGCCTATAAAGAATTTGAGGCGGGGTATGACGAGTCGGAGCCCTCGCTCCGCGTTGTGTTTGAGCTGATAGACGGTAATTGGTATGTGACCGACTGCTATAATGATTGGTATAATCTCGACCTGCCTATCGGGGAGCTGGAAGAGACTGTCCATACAATGCAGGAGGAGAATAAAAGCTTTGAGGAACTTCATCCTTAGACTCCTTATCATACAAAGAAAAAACTGTTCAACCGTATACTGAAGCGTATTTAGTATACGATTCAAATGGATTCAGTGTACGACTGAATAGACTCTTATTTATATATGTTGATAATCGGCGGGTTGTAAAATTGGATTTAGGTGGTTATAAATCATAACAAATGTTGCTGGCGCAGTTCTATGCACCACTTAACTTCTTCATGGGTAAAGCGTTGGTTTACGAAGTTGTTCTGTTCTGTATCTTGTATAAAGCGTTATAACATTTTTAGACCTCTTCTGTACGATTTATGTCGCTCTTTTTTCTGAAAGAGGACTTTCTTTGTAAACGGTATAGTAACCTTAAATGAACAAATATGATGCAATTTAGTAAATGGACAATGGGAGTAGGGATGCTCCTCGGAACTTTGTTACCGGTAAGTGCAGAAGCCCAGGTAGTGAAGAATGACAAACTGCTTTCTTTTGAAGACCCGCAAATACCGGTATTTATTTCGGGAACGGATTCCCGTTTGGAAATCAGTGATGAACATTATAAAGATGGTTTGCATAGCTTGAGTTGGACTTTTAATCCGGGAGCTGTGCTTTCTATCAAAAAGGATTTGAAATTCGAGAAGAAAGACCCTACCGGAAAAGATACCTATCTTTCCGCTTTCATTGTATGGGTGTACAATGAGCAAGCACAGGATAAGAAAATAGAGTTTGAATTTTTAAAAGATGGAAAGAAATGCACTTCTTTCCCATTTGGAATCAACTTTACCGGTTGGCGTGCAGCATGGGTGTGCTATGAACGTGATATGGTGGGGACGCCGGAAGAGGGGATGAATGAAATCCGTATTATTGCTCCCGATACAAAAGGGAAGTTATATTTAGATCATATTATACCCGCCAGTAAGGTGGATGCCCGCCAGCAAACGGCTGACGTGCAAGTTCCTTTTGTGAATAAGGGAACTACCAATCATTGGCTTGTTATTTACGAACATTCTTTGTGGAAGCCGGATATACCCTTGACTGCCGTTAGCGAAACACAGAAACAGGAAATGCGGAAAATAGAAAAACGCTTCAGGGATATGCTCTATACACCCGGAAGGTTGTCAGATAAGGAAATGACGGCTATACGTAAACAGTATGACTACTATAAGATTACGTACAAAAACGGGAAAGTGAGCGGTCTGCCCATCTTCATGGTGCGTCAGGCGGAAGCTTACGAACGTATGATACCGAATTGGGATAAGGATATGTTTACCAAGCTGGGTATGGAAATGGACAAGTATTTCAAACTGATGAAGCGTATTGCCATAGCCTATAACAATGCAGCGGATGTTGCTGCGCAGGATGAATTGAAGCAAAAGTTCCTTGCCATGTACGGCCATATTACCGACCAAGGTGTGGCTTACGGCAGTTGTTGGGGAAACATCCATCATTACGGTTACAGTATGCGCGGACTCTATGTAGCCTATTTCCTGATGAAGGAAGTACTGAATGAAGCCGGCAAGCTGAATGAAGCCGAACGCACGCTGCGCTGGTATGCCATCACTAACGAGGTTTATCCTAAACCTACCGTAAACGGCATTGATATAGATTCTTTCAATACGCAGACTCAGGGACGTATGGCCAGTATCCTGATTATGGAGGATACTCCGGAAAAGCTGCAATATCTGCGTTCTTTCTCGCGTTGGTTGGATTATGGATGCCGTCCGGCTCAAGGCTTGTCGGGTTCTTTCAAGAAAGATGGAGCTTGTTTTCATCATCGTAATAACTATCCCGCCTATGCTGTCGGTGGGTTGGATGGAGCCACGAATATGATTTATTTATTGAGTGGAACAGAGTTCAAGGTGTCTGAACTGGCGCATTCCACTGTTAAGAACGTACTGCTCACGATGCGGTTTTATTGTAATTTGAAGCAATGGTCTCTTTCCATGTCAGGTCGTCATCCTAACGGAAAAGGAGAACTGATTCCCATTCAATATGCTACTATGGCTATTGCAGGAACGCCGGACGGTAAGCAGGAATATGATGCCGACATGGCTGCTGCTTATCTGCGTTTGATGGCTTATGTCAATAGGTCCGATGAAGATGCTCCTGATTATCTTCCGAAGGCTTCCACTCGTCAAGAGTTGGAGATGAAGAAACTGCTTGAAGCACAGGGATTCCGCCCCGAACCCGATCCGCAAGGCAACCTTGCATTGGGTTACGGTTGTGTTTCCGTACAGCGTCGGGATAATTGGGCGGCTGTAGTGCGTGGACATTCCCGTTATCTATGGGCTGCCGAACACTATCTTCCCGCCAATTTCTACGGTCGTTATCTGGCACATGGCAGTATGCAGATATTAACGGGTAAACCCGATGAAATGGTGACTTTTACTACTAGTGGTTGGCAAGAAAACGGTTTCGACTGGAATCGCATTCCGGGGGTGACGAGTATTCATCTGCCTTTTGAGCAATTGCGCGCCAAGGTATTGAATGTGGATGTTTACTCAGGTATGGAAGAAATGCTTTATTCCGATGAGGCTTTTGCCGGTGGGCTGTCCCAGGCCCGTCTGAATGGTAACTTCGGTATGAAGCTGCATGAGCATGACAAATATAACGGCTCTCACCGTGCCCGTAAGTCTTTCCACTTCTTTGACGGTACGATAGTATGTTTGGGTACGGACATTGAGAACACGAATACAGAGTATCCTACCGAGACGACTGTTTTCCAATTAGCAGCTATTACTCCTGAGAATCATAAATACTGGGATGGTTACAAGAGTGACGGACAGACTTATATTGATCCGAATGGGGTAGGGTACTATCTTTCCAAATCCTCTATGAGAAGTGCGAAATATGAAAAGAATTTCCCGCAGGTTACAGTCGGTGAACGAAGTACAAAGCCGACTTCGGGCGATTGGGTTTTCTTGACGCTGCAACATGGTAAGGCTCCGAGAGGCGCTTCTTATGAATATGCCGTATTGCCCCGTACGGACGCTGCTTCCCTGAAAGCATTTGCGAAGAAGCCTTCCTATAAAGTTCTTCAGCAGGATCGTAATGCCCACATAGTCCGTTCTTTGACGGATAATCTTACCTCTTATGTTTTGTTTGAAACTCCTCAAACGCTTCCTGCAGACGGGCTGTTACAGAAGGCGGATACTTCCTGTCTGGTTATGATTCGCGAAGATAGAGGCAAACTGTTACTGACTGTTTCCCAGCCGGATTTGGCATTGTACCGCGGTCCGAGTGATGAGGCTTTTGATAAGGATGGAAAACGGATTGAACGGAGTATCTATTCCCGTCCGTGGATTGATAACGAGAGTGGAGAAGTTCCCGTGACTGTTACATTGAAAGGTTGGTGGAAAGTAGCAGAAACACCGTATTGCAAACTTGTTTCGGCAGATAAGAAACAAACAGTGTTGCGTTTTACGTGTAAGGATGCTGCAAGCTTTGATGTAGAGTTGTTGCGTAAATAGGTTTTGATTAAATCTTTTTTGTCATGACGGAATTAAAGAATATCATGTTTTGTGCAACTGCCTTTGCCCCCTCTTTATTGGGGGCAAAGGAGCTGCCTAATATTATTTATATCGTAACCGACCAGCAGACGGCTTCTGCCATGAGTTGTATGGGAAATGCAGATGTACACACACCGAATATGGATCGTTTGGCACAGGCGGGTATTTTATTTAAAAATGCTTATTGCTCCGCTCCGTTAAGCGGTCCTTCCAGGGCATCCATGTTTACGGGACATACTTCCCACGAAGTCGGACTCTCCCGAAACAACGTTCCTATGGCCGATTCTTTGCGTACTGCCAGTTTAGGCTGGTTAATGCAACGTGCCGGTTATGAGTGTGCTTATGGTGGAAAATGGCATGTACATACCCCTTCCATGCCCAATGGTGAGTTCGGCTTTTCTACCATTCATCCGCATAATGATAATGGCTTGGCTGAAGCTTCTGTTGCTTTCCTTGAGCAGAAACATTCCAAACCCTTTTTCCTTGTAGTGGGTTTTGATAATCCCCATAATATCTGTGAGTATGCGCGCAGTCAGAACTTGCCATTTGGCAATTTGCCCGAACTTCCTCAAGATGAATGGCCCGGACTTCCTTCAAATTTTGCCCGTAATCCTTATGATGCCGATGTAATAGATTATGAACAGACATTGAACTATTCGGCTTATCCCACCCGTCATTATTCTCCTGATGATTGGCGGCGTTATCGCAGCCTTTACTTCCGGCTGGTGGAAAAGGTGGATGCCGAGATTGGTAAGATTGTCGATGCAATTGATAAACAGGATTTGTGGAAGAATACGGTAGTTATCTTTACAAGCGATCATGGTGATGGTATGGGTGCGCATCATTGGAACCAGAAATCGGCTTTGTATGAAGAAGTAGTGAATGTACCTTTGATAGTTACCCTTCCCGGAAAGAAGAATGCCGGCAAAGAAATGCCCCAACTTATTAATGAAGGTGTCGATTTCTTTGCTTCCGTATGTGACTGGGCGGGAATTTCCCTTCCTGGAGGTTTACATGGCGTCTCTTTTAGGTCTTTGGTGGAAAAAGCTGATCCTCAACAGGTACACCAGCCTTATATTGTCAGTGAGACTACATTTGATAAAGGAGTTGCTCGAGGTTGGGCCTTGCGTACTCCGCGTTATAAATATGTATTGTATGATAAAGGGCTGTATCGTGAGCAGCTTTATGACATGCTGAATGACCGCGGAGAAATGAGGAACTTGGCTATAGAGAAAAAATATCGGCAAATTCTCTTACAACATCGTGCTTATTTGAATGAGTGGATGAAACTGCATCATGTAGTTCAAATACGTCCTGAGGTGCATTTAATTCCGGATATGTAAATCGGAAAGTGTGTTAAAATGTGATAATCTTACATCCTGTCATTAACTTTGCTTAGAATGTTCTTTCATTTCTGTCATTAAATCATCCTTGGAAGAAGTTAGGCCGATAATGACCGAAAAGCATTTTGACACACTTTCTTTCTCTGTTTTTATTCTTATTGGTATGAAGATAGCAAATCGTTTACTGCTATCCGGTAATTGGTTAGTTTACTGGTTTTATGTATAGTTTTTTTAGCTTTACGGTTACCGTTGGGCAGCAGATATTCCCAAAAGTTCTTCATTTTCATCAATAACTGTGTTTCACCGCCTTGTAACTGTTCTTCATAGCTGTTGTATATCGCTGTATGTAGCTGTTTTACTTTGGATAGCATTTCATCAGGAGACAGCTTTCTGCTTTGCTGGTATTCCCAAGCTAAAGCCGGATTGGCAAGCAGACCGCGCCCTATTACAACTCCTGCCAATCTCGGAAAACGTTCGGTAACGGTCTGTATATCTTCTATTGTATGCAGGTCTCCATTATACAACAAGGGTTTATCGCATCCATGATAAAAAGCCTCAAATCCGTTTAAATCTACCTCTCCTTTATATTGCTGTTTCCCTAAACGCGGATGCAGGATGATGTGGGATAGGGGAAGTGTGTTCAGTAACGGTAGGAGTGCAAGGCATTCATTGGCGTTTTCCCAGCCTAATCTGAGCTTGACTGAGAAACGGATTTGAGGATATTTTTCTGTGGCGGCGGTCAGTAATTCTTTTATTTCTTCGGGATACGGCAACATTCCTGCTCCGTTATGCCGTTTGGCCAGCATGGGGAAAGGACACCCCAGATTGATGTCTGCTTCCTGATAATTATGCTTGATAAAAAGGGATACAATCTGTTCCAACATGATTGGTTGGGGTGCAATCAGTTGGGGGATCAGGTGTATATTCCGATTGTTTTCCGGGTTTATATCGCGTATGTCTTTTCGGCGGATTTCACCGTGTTCCACACGTACAAAAGGAGAATAATAGGTGTCGATACCGCCGAAGATACAAGCATGTGCTTGTCGGTAAGCAGCATCTGTATATCCTTGAAGAGGAGCGAAATGGATAGGCAATAAATTCTTGTTCATAACCGCAAAGATACGTTTTTATTCTTTATCTTTTATAGGAATAACCATATTCCAAGAGTGTGATGCATTCTCGAATCCGCCGGGACCATCCATAGTGGCAAAGAAAATGTAAGTAGGTTTGCCGTTTTCAAAGAAAATAAAGGGGCGTTCCAGTTGCCCTTGCATCTCCACTTTTCCGTCTTCCCATTCTATGGTACGGGAATAGGCTTTGGGAGCTTTGTCTACTGTCCACTGGATACCGTTTTCAGAGTGTGCCATAACACCACCGCCCCGTTCTCCTGTAAATTTGGCTACATGGTCTTTGAATAGGATGTGATAGCCTTCGGTGTCTTTCCATAGGAAAGGGTCTTCGGCTTCACCTTGTCCGTCTACTTCAAAGATAGGCTGATTGTTGTTCAATACATGGTAAGGACCTTCTATTGCAGGAGCATAGGCTATTCCGAGACTCATTGCCGAATGTTCGTAATTGTTAGTGTAATGGCGCCCTTTGAAGATCATGAGAACTGAACCGTCTTCCTGTATGATTGGAGAAGGATTTGAGGTAAGGAAACTATAGAATGTACCCGGTTGGGTTTTGAGTATCGGTTCGTCCAGACGTTTCCAGGGACCATATGGAGAATCGGCTACAGCCAGTCCGATGCGCTTATTGGCGCGGGCAACGGTGCACCAGGGGCTGTCTAAAGTGAGCTGCGCGTATGTCGGTTCGGCAAACGGGTGTGTAGATCCCATATAAATGAGATAATATTTACCGTTTTGTTTCAATATGCGCGGATTGTGTGTAGCACGCCCGTCCCAATACTGTGCACCGCGTGTGGGAAGTGCGATATCACTGAAACGATAAGGTCCTTGCGGTATATCGGACACAGCATGTACAATTTCAGACGCGACCATCCATCCCGGATGAAATGGTAATTTCTTGGGAAACCGGGATACGAACATGTGATATTTACCGTCATCTCCCTTTACTATTGAGCTGCCCCATACCCAATAACCTTCGGATGCAAAGGCAGGGGTGCGTGGGGCTTTATCCAGGCGGTGAAACAAACGGTTTTCCGACTGCTGCTTTAACTCAACCAGGTTTTCTATTTTTTGCGCAAATGCTGTCAGAAGAATGAAAATATTAAAGAAAAGTATCAGCTTATATCTTTTCATGAATGTGATAATGTTATAGCGTTAATTGGATGTGAACAAAGATACAGGTTTTTCGTATACCGGGTATATTGTTTATAAGAAAAAGAGAGAAGAATCTCACGATCCTTCCCTCTTTACATGTTAAATTGATTAAGGTCTGTTTATCAGATTATTGATAATAAAAATAAGGTTAGAAGTTTTGTGGTATATTAATATCCTGCATTATTGGTCCAGCCGGCAAGGTCTACCTGTTGATAAGGTACCGGGAAATGGTAATGGTGATTTGTGTTGAAAGTGGAAGCATCCCATTCTTCAGCACGCACCTCTTTTACTTTTTCCAAACGTACCAGTTCGAACCAGCGTTTCATTTCTGCAAAGAATTCCCAACCGCGTTCGTTGGATACGGCTGTTAAGAATGCGGTAGGTTCGGTTGTTGTGGTCAGTTCTATTTGCCTGTCTTGATAACCGGCGCGTTTCTGTACCTCCTGGATAGCATTCAGGGCATCTTGGTTCACAGAGTTTGTAGCACGGGTAGAAGCTTCGGCGTACATTAAAAGAACTTCTGCATAGCGGTAAATACAAGTTATACCGTTTGATTGTGCACTTTTACCGGGGGCTCCTTCGTCATAATCATAGTACTTGGAGATGGCGGGAAGTTTGTCTGCACTTTCGGTATATGGGATAATCTCTCCGCTTTTTATTTTCCATTCTGTCATATAGTTCCATTCTTTGCGGTCATCATTGGGATACGCCTTGAAGAAATCTTCATTGCCGTAATAGTCTGCCCATCCTGCATTAGGAGAATAATCGCTCGGATAGTAAGATTTACCGTAGTTACTTGCTATCTTATGTTTGGCACTATGCTGCAGGGCAAACATTACTTCGTTGGTTTCTGTTTTCTTGTCTTCTTTCCATAAATCGGAATATTCGGCTGTCAGTACAAGACCGGCTTGGGCCTTATTGTCCATGATTTCTTTGGCTTGGGCTGCTGCCAGACCGTAATATTCGGTTCCTTTGTTTAACGGCCATCCTGCCATTGTCATATAAGCATCTGCCAAGCATGCTTTTGCGGCCCATTTTGAGGGAGTGCTGTTGCCGCTACGTCCTTTGTTGGGTAACCATTCGGTAGCTGTAGTCAGACTGGGAATAATCGCTTTATCGTATATTTCGGCAACTGATGTTCTCGGCATGGTGATGGTTGCCTCATCGTTTTCCAGTAATAAAGGCACATCGCCATACAGACGGGTCAGATAGAAATAGGAAAGACCGCGCATGAAATAGGCTTCGCCCAATACTTCTTTAAATGCTTTGGCTTCTTTTTCGTTGGTGGGGATAGTAGTTCCCTTGATAATTTTGTTGGAACTGCTGATGACCTTATAGAACAGGGTCCAAGTAGTTGAGAAGTCAGCATCATTAGCTGTAAGATTCGGAGTCAGTCTGCTATAATAAGCCAGTTCGTTATTGGCCTTGGCTGCACGGTAGGTAATATCATCCGCACATACATTGATGCGTTGCAGACGGCTGTTGAATCCGTAATTTCCTTGCCATAAATCGCTGTAAAGGGCGTCTGCCGCTTTTTCAAGGCTTGCTTGGTCTACCGTATTCCAGTATTCTTCTTCTGTGATAAAGGATTCGGGTTCTTGTGTGAGGTCTACGCAAGAGGTCGTCAGTAATAAACTTCCGGCAACTGCTGTTAAATATATTAATTTCTTCATGTTGTTCTTATTTAAATAGGTTATTCATTAGAATGAGAAATTCAGACCGATTAAATAATTGCGGCTGTTAGGATAGGCTCCCCAATCAACACCTTGTACCAAAGGACTACCCATAGTAGCTTCCGGGTCCAGACCGGAGTATTTGGTGATGTGGAACGGATTCTGTACGGAGGCATATACACGCAGGTTGTTGATACCCAATGAACGGCAGGTTGCTTCAGGAAGAGTATAACCTAATGTGATGCTTTTCATCTTGATGAAACTTCCGTTTTCAACGAAACGCGTGCTGAAGAAGTCTTTATTTTCAGTTCCGCCTTTCACGAATCCCGGTATATCTGTATTGGTGTTGGTCGGTGTCCAACGGTTCAGCAACTCGCGCATAGGGGTTACGCCTGCCATTTGTTGGCTCTTAATCAGGTTATATCCCATTTGGTGAGTGGCATTGTAGATGTCAAATCCATGGAAACCTACTACGAAGAACGAGAAGTCAAAGTTCTTATAATTGAATGTATTGTTCCAGCCCCAGTTGAATGTCGGTTGTCCGCATCCGATAATGCCTTGGTCTGCATCATTGTATACGCCGTCTTTGTTGACATCTACATATTTGGAGTTACCCGGTTTTACTTTGTACACTTCTCCGTTGGTTTTGCCGTTTGTTTGACCATTGGCATCTATGAATGGAGCATTTACATCATCCTCCTGCCATACTCCTGCGAATGTGTATCCCCAGAATGAACCTAATTTCTCTCCTTCAATCATTTGGAATATCTGGTTTTGGAAGTTTCCGGCCTGTTGTTGGCGGTGGTTAGCTGTCGGAATCTTGTTGAACGTACCTTTGTTGTGAGATAATGTCAGGTCTGTGTGCCAGCTGAATTCTTTATCACTGAAAGGATCTGCACTGATTGTAAACTCAACACCTGTATTCTTGATTTCACCTGCGTTATCAAGGATGGCAGTATATCCCATGTGTGAGGGACGTGCCACTTCCAGCAAAATATCTTTTGACAATTTGCTATACCAGTCTGCTGTTAAGCGTACGCGACCGTTCAGAATACCGAAATCAACTCCGACATTGAACTGGTCGTTGCGTTCCCATTTTAGGAAAGGAGCAGCCGGTCGGTCTATCTTATAGGCGGTAGAAGAACTCCCGTTTGGAGTAGTAACGGTAACAGGCGTCATTTTGGAATAGATACGATAAGCCTCTACAGCTTGGTTTCCTACGGAGCCGTATCCTAAACGGAGTTTCAGTTGGTCGATGAAACTATTCTCCTTCAAGAAATTTTCTTGCTTCAAATCCCATGCCAATGCAGCAGAAGGGAAGTAACTCCATTTATCTTTCAGACGTGAGGAACCATCGGCACGGATAGAGGCGGTAAGCATGTAACGGTTCATGAATACATAGTTGACACGTAACATTCCTGACATAAGGGTATTGATGCTACGGTCGGATGCAATGGCTGCGAGGTTTGAATCGGACCATGCCAGATTATTGACACCGATCATGTCGATATAGTCTAAGTTATATCCTGTACCGGTATGGTTGTAGTTGTTGTCATAAGACTGCTCGAATACGGCAGTTGCATTGATACGGTGATTTTCATTGAATTCCTTTACATAGCTCAAAGTATTGGTATTCAGCCATGAAGTGTTCCAATAGCTACGTGCTTGTCCTTGAGTCAGACTGTTTTTGTAGGAATAATAACTGTCTTCGTTTTCTACCGAAGTATTCAGTCTGTTATCAAAAAGCACGCCTAGTTGAGAGCGGAAACTCAAACCATCCAGAATATCGAACTGGACATAGCCCTGTATGCGGTTATTGATTGTTTTGTTAGAGTTGCTGGATTCCCAGATGTATCCCATAGGATTGTATGCCTTGCCACCATCAAAGAAGCTATTGTTATATTCTCCTTCTTCGTTTTTAGGTTCGATGGTACTTGGAAAGTACATGCTTTGCTGTATCAAGCCATCGTATTCGGTAATACGGGGTTTGCTTGTTTCACGATAGTGACCGTATATGTTCAAACCTGCTTTCAGCCATTTCTTGATTTTGGTATCTACCTTTAAACGCCAGCTGTAGATTTGGCTTCCTGATTCTTTAATGATACCTTGGTCGTCCTGATAACGGAGAGAGGCTAAGAACGTTGTTTTTTCACCACCACCGGCAATGGAAAGTTCATAGTTCTGAGTAACTGCCGGGCTGCGGAAAATTTCTCTTGAATAGTCAAATCCTGCCTTGCCGGATTTGAATGCTTCGAGTTGTTCCGGACTGTAAAAATGATTATCACCATAGCCAAAGTATTCTTTACCGTAATCGTTTACCAAGTTGGCATATTCGTACGGAGAGAGGTTATCGGGGTATTTGGCAACGGTTTTAATATTGGCAAATGCGTTGAAAGAGACAGTTAGCTTATCCTTTTCAGGATTTTTGGTCGTTACCAGGATAACACCGTTGGCACCGCGTGAACCGTATACAGCTGTTGCTGAAGCGTCTTTTAATACCTCAATGGAGGCGATGTCTGCAGGGTTCAATGACTGGAGAGAACCACCGATGAATCCGTCAATTACAACAAGCGGTCCTGTTTCTGCCGTAATGGAGTTGATACCACGGACGCGGATGGTGTTGTCGCCGCTGGGGTCACCGGAACCTGAGAGTACGGATACACCGGCCATACGTCCTTGCAAGGCATCGGATACATTACCTGTCGGGGTACTTTTTAATGCATCGGCTGTCTTTACGGAAGCTACCGCACCGGTCAAGTCGCTTTTACGTTGAACGCCATAGCCTACTACCACCACTTCTTGTAATAATTGGCTGTCTTCACTTAGCGTTACGTTAATATGCGTTTTGCCGGCTACTGCTATTTTTTGGGTCTGATAACCGATATAAGAGAATACGAGAGTCGCATTGGACGGTACGTTGGGAAGTGTGTAATTTCCGTCAATGTCTGTAATACATCCATTGCTGGTTCCTTCCACTTGTATGGAGGCACCAATCACAGGACCTAAATTGTCACTTACTGTACCTGTTACTGTAATGTTTTGTGCATTAGCTTGTGTGGCGAATAGCACAAAGAGCAACATAATACCTAATGTCTTGAATAGATTAGATTTCTGTTTCATAAATATTAATTTAATTGGTTATTTAAAAAAAGGCTTTTATCAGTCTTGTTCAAAATCGGAAAATCTCTTCGCAAAAGTATAGGCTAATAAAGGTAGAGATATTCACTAATTGTCCGCAAATAATCTGATATTGTACATTATCTGCGGACAATCGGTGTTCTGCCTGGTCCTTATTTACTTGGTTTTTGCAGCTTTTACTTTTTCCAACAGAATAGCCAGCTCTTTTACTTTATCTGGGTGATTTCCAGCCAAATTCTCTTTTTCGGAAGGGTCTACAGATAAGTCGTAAAGTTGTGGCTGGGGATTGTTTCCCGTTTCCATTTTAGTCCAATGTTCCAAAGCCGGTTTGTCACTCGGTTCGATGTATTTCCAGTTATTCTGAATGATGGATAGAGTATTATTCAGGTTCTGTTGTACCACATAGTCGCACCCGATGGTGTCCGTGCCAAGGAAGTTGTTGAGTTGGTCACGGCTGTCAGGGGCAACACCTGTAGGAAGTGCATGATTCAGCAGGGTTGCAAATGAAGCATATACATCAATCATGGAGAATGGAGCCTGTTGTTTGCCCGGTTTGATACCCTTCGGCCAGCGTACGATAAATGGAATACGGGTTCCGGCATCGAATGCGCTATACTTGCCGCCCCGGTAATGTTTCATGGGGGTGTGGCCGTTCAGCAATTCAAAGGCCTGGTCTTGATAACCGTCATCAATGACAGGACCGTTGTCGCTGCATAATACGAAGATTGTATTATCAGCAATATCCAGACTATCGAGGGTGTGCATGATCTCGCCGACTGTCCAGTCCAGTTGTAAAATAACGTCACCACGCGGTCCTAAACCGCTTTTCCCTGCAAAACGCGGATGAGGGACTCGGGGAACGTGTACATCTTGTGTACCCATATACAGGAAGAAAGGTTCGTTTTTATGTGCAACGATAAAATCTTTGGCTTTTCCGGTAATGATATCTGCAATATCTTCATCCACCCAAAGAGCAGATTTGCCACCGGTCATCCAGCCGATACGGGGGATACCGTTGATAATGGTATTATTATGCCCCTGACTGGGTTTCATCTTTACCAATTCAGGATTTTCAAGTCCTGTAGGCCAGTCGCCCACTTTGTGTTGGTAGCTGACAGTAATGGGATCTTGGGGATCAAGCCCTACAACATGGGCATTTTCTACGAACACACAAGGAACCCTGTCTACTGTGGCAGGAATGATAAATTCATAGTTGAAGCCTATGTCTTGAGTATTCGGCCTGATTTCGCGATTGAAGTCCGTGCCACCTTTAGGACCTAACCCCAAATGCCATTTGCCGACGGCTCCGGTGTAATAGCCTTCCTCCTTGAACATATCGGCCATTGTGACACAAGCTGTATCAATAATCAGTTCGGAATTACCCGGTGCAATGCCTGTGTTCTCTTGCCGCCAGGGATACATACCTGTAAGCAGTCCGAAGCGGGAAGGGGTACTTGTGGAAGAGGTGGCATATGCATTGGTGAATTGCATACCCTGACCGGCAAGGCGGTCTATATTCGGGGTACTGATTTTAGTGGCGCCGTAGCAGCTGAGGTCGCCGATGCCCAAGTCGTCAGCGATCAGGTAGATAACATTAGGCTTTTGTGGTTGGTCACTCTTGGCTTCTTGTTTAGACGGATTGCCACATCCTATCAAAAGGACCGTACTTGGAAGATACGGTAGAAGATTAGATAAATATTTCATAGTCTTTGGACTTTAAAGTTTTATTCCAAGTCCAAAGATATGCGCTATCTTCCGGTCTGTGTGTATAAAAGAGTACACACGGAATCATAAAAAGTACAAAAGTGCAGAATTCTTATTTTTCATTTACTGCTTCTTCCTCGTCTTTATCAGCTTCCTCTCCTTTGCGATAAGCCAGCGGACTGACATGGTAGATGTCCTTAAAGCACTTGCTGAAGTAGCGTGAGGAACTGAATCCTATCTTATCGGAAATTTCCGTAATGTTCAGTTCCGGGTTATTGCGCAACATCAAAGCACCTTTCTTCAAACGGATAGTCAGTATAAATTCGTTTGGGGTTTGTCCTGTAATGGCTTTTAGTTTGGTGAATAGGTTGGTGCGCGCCATTGCCATTTCTCTGGCAAAGACATTGACATTGAATTCTGTGTCGTCCAGGTGTTGTTCGATGATGGACATGGCACGGTCCAGAATGTCTTTGTCAATCGGATTGGTAGCAAGCATATGTGCAGCCGTTTGCGGTTGCTTGCTGAATTTTTCCTGTAAGAGGATGCGTGAATTCACCAGGTTGTTGCAGCGGGATATCAGTAAGTTTGTATTGAACGGTTTGGTTATGTAATCGTCCGCGCCGATCCGCAATCCTTCGATATTCAATTCAATGGCGGTGCGTGCAGTCAATAACACTACGGGGATATGGCAGGTGTTGAAATCCGTTTTTATGAGTTTGCATAGTTCTGTACCCGACATTTTGGGCATGACCACATCGCTTACCACAATGCAGGGCATTTCACTGCGTACCAGTTCCCAGCCTTCTTCTCCGTTGGCTGCCATCAATATCTGATAGAATGGCTTAAAGATGTTGGCAAGCATTTCGCGTATGGACTCATTATCCTCTACAATCAATAGTTTGGCATCCGGAATACGTTTGATGGGAGCATCTTCTTCCAGTTCGGTTTTCAGGAAAGCATCTGCTTCGGATTTGGAAATTTCAATCTGATGTACGCAATCCGGATTCCGGTTGATTTGTTCTTCTGTAAAGAATTCGTTATCCAAGCGCAGTGTAACGATAAAGCTCGTACCTTTGCCAAGTTCGCTTTCTACACGGATGGAGCCATGATGTAATTCTATAATACCTTTGGTCAAAGCCAGTCCTATACCGGTGCCGCTCTTGCCGGCATCAGTAGAACCGGTCGGTTCTATCTGATAAAAGCGGTCGAATATCTTATCTATCTCCTTTGCATCGATACCGCTTCCCGTATCTTTTACACAAATTATAACGTTATTCCGTTCTTCCTTTACACTGAGCGTAATGGTATCTTCTTTTTCCGTATGCTTGATAGCATTGGATAAGAGGTTATTGATAACTTTCTGCATTTGCTTCTGGTCGTACCATACTTCGAGTTCGTCAGTCTCTTTTTCAAAATTGAAGTTGATTTGTTTGGCACTGGCATATTCAAGGAACAGCAGATAGTTTTCATACAGAAAATTCACGATGTTGTGCGGACTGACTTTAATCTTCATATGGCCCTGTTCCTGCTTGCGGAAGTCGAGTAATTCGGTTATTAGCTCGCGTAGCTGGATACTGTTTTTATAAATGCCCAATATCTTGTTGTAGATGGCAGGTGTGAAGTTCTGTAATTGCAGCAAGGTTTCTACCTGAGCCACGATAAGAGTCAGAGGAGTGCGGAACTCATGCGAGATGTTGGTGAAGAAGCGCAATTTGGATTGGTTCAGCGCTTCTACATCCTGAATATGTTTCTGTTCGTATTTCAAAGATTCGCGTAGTTTGATTTTTGATTTGTAGGCGCGTATCAGATACCACAGAACCGCTCCCGTTATGATAATATATATGAAGTAGGCAAGTGTTGTTTTGTAGTACGGCGGCAATACATGAATGGTGAGCTGTGCTTGCGGACAAAGGTTTTCGTCTTTTCCTTCCGGCTTGATGAGCAATGTGTAAGTGCCTGCATTCAAATTGGTGTAAGTAATGGTATGCAGCCCGCGTGTGCTTGTCCATTCATTGGAAAAGCCTTCCAGTCTGTAAATAATATCGTCTTTGTTGGCAGGTATGTAATTGGATGTGGCAAACTCTATACTGAACATACTTTGGTCTGCATTGAGGGTTATCTCTCCGGTGTGGCATAAAGAGTGCTGCAAGATGCCGGTTTTATCTCCTACAGAGATTTCCCTACCGTTGACGATGAGCCGTGAGAGGATAATCTTATAAGGTTTTGGGGTAAAGTTCAGTTCCATTTCATGGAAAGAAATCATGCCTTGTATGCCTCCCAGAAATATTTCACCGTCGCAGGTGACACAGAGTGCATTTTCGTTGACGGCTGTCAACGGGAAACCGTTTTCAGCACTGTAATTATTAAAAGTCTTATTTTTGTAGTTGAAGATGGAGAACCCTTCGTTGGTGATGAGCAGTAATTTGCCGCTGCTGGGAGATTCTTGCGTTTCATAAATGCAGTCACTGGCCAGACCGTTCCTTTCCTTGTCGAAATTTTCAAAATCATTGCTTGCGGGGCGATATAAGTCCAGACCGCTACCCGAGGTGGAGAACCACAGGTTGCCTTTGCTATCTTGCGTTATATTGTTCACATTGTTATTGCTGAGGCTGTTCGGGTTGGTGGCATCATGGCGGTAGTTTGTCAACTTGCGAGTATCAAAACGATAGCTGAATACCCCCTCTCCGGTGGCAGCAATCCATAATGTGCCTTCCGAATCGAATGTGACATCCGCTATCATTTTAATGGATTTTCCCTCTTTGCTATCTTTGAACAGCTGTTGGCATTGTCCGTTAGCGGGGTTAAAGAGGCATACTCCATTTTGTGTGGCTACAATCAGCAGGCTTTTGTAGGGAATGATATCGCGGATAATGTCCGACGGCAGAGTGGCCGGATTACCTTCTTCCATACGGTAATGGGTAAAATGCCCTGAACGTATATCCAGTTTGTTGAGACCGCCCAAATGAGTGCCTATCCATATAATTTCTTTATCGGCATCATAATAAAGCGCTTTTACATTATTATGCGAAATGCTGTTGCGTCCTTCCTGCGGACGATACCATTTGAACTCGCGTGTGCGGCGGTTATAATAATTCAGCCCACCGCCTTCGGTTCCTATCCACAGATTGCCGTCTTTATCCTCAATGGTGCGTCCCACAACCGGGTTGCTCAGTCCTTTCTTCTCGTTGGAAGAGTAGGAATAACGGGTGTAGATTTCATATTCCGGATTGAAGTAGTTGACGCCGCCGAAATAGGTTCCCAGCCAAAGTGTACCTTGGTTATCTTTTACGATACACCAGATGGAAGAGTGGGTGAGTCCGTCGGCTTGTGTGTCATTGGCTGTATGGTTCTGGAATAATCCGGTTATTTTATTGTATCGGTTTAATCCGTTGAAGGTACCTATCCATATATTGCCCAGATTGTCCTCACAGCAGGCCCTGACGAAATTGGAGGAGAGACTGTGTGTGTCTTTGGCATTGTATTTGAAGTTTTCTATTGTTCCGTCTGCTTTTACACGGAACAGTCCTTCTTCCCAACTGCCAATCCACAATTCACTTTCGCTGTCCTGATAAAAACTGGTAATATTTCCTTTCTGAATGGGATGCGTCAGTTCTTTTTTGTCAATATTTAGGCAGTATACGCCGTTGGTTGTTGTTCCCAGCCATAGTACGTCCTTATTGATGTGTATACAGACTATTTCCAGATTTCGGTCCGGGAGTTGATAATAAAGGTCGAAATTTCCAGTTTCCTCGTTATAACGGTATATTTCATTCTTTTTGCCGATAAAAAGTCCGTCATTGTAATAGATGCTGTTGATGTTGCCTTGTATTAACGTAGTGAATTTTTGGGTGGCAAGGTTGAATTCCGCCACTCCTTCGGTGCAGAGCAGATATATTTTCCCGTTATGATTGCCCGTAATGCGGGATACGGTATTGCAGAAAAGACTGTTGGGATTGTTCTTCTGTAGCTTGTAGGTCTGTATGTCGTCTCCGTTGTAGCGGTTCAACCCTTCTCGTGTACCAATCCATAAGATACCGTTTTCATCAACATATAAGCTGTTTACGGAAAACTGAGATAATCCGTCATCGGTGGTAAGGTGATTAAAGGTTATGTTCTGCCCATATACATTTGCGAAAGCCGCACTCGCTAAAATAAAGAATAATCTGATGATAAGCTTCTGCACGTTGAGTTATTTTTAAGGTTTGATGAACAAATATAGAAATATTTTGTACAAAGATTCTCATTTATTATTTGGATTTTGCGGCTATGTTTGTTTAAATGTATATTTTTGGATGTTCATCGGACAATAATAAACTTACTATATGTAATAAAGAGCGTATATTTGTATCATAAATTAATTTATTTATTATCATGAAAGACCTTTTATCTATCGTATCTCATTTTCAATTGCAGGGTACAGTTCAAGAAATCAATCCTTTAGGGGCCGGTCTTATTAATGACACCTATAAAGTAAGCACTCTCGAGGCTGATGCCCCCGATTATGTATTACAGCGTATCAATCATGCCATTTTCCAAAATGTAGAAATGTTGCAGGCCAATATCAATGCCGTAACCACTCATATCCGTAAGAAACTGGAAGAGAAAGGCGAGAAAGACATTGAACGTAAGGTGCTGCATTTCTTTCCTGCCGATACAGGAAAAACTTATTGGCATGATGGTGAGAGCTATTGGCGTGTTATGGCGTTTATTCCCAATGCAAGGACATACGAAACGGTTAACCCCGAATATTCGTATTATGCAGGCGTAGCTTTCGGTAATTTCCAGGCAATGCTTGCCGATATTCCCGATAAACTGGGCGAGACGATTCCCGACTTCCATAATATGGAATTCCGTTTGAAACAGCTTCGCGATGCTGTGGCGGCCGATGCTGCCGGACGTGTAAAGGAAGTACGGTATTTTCTGGATGAGATAGAGCGCCGTGCAGAGGAAATGTGCAAAGCGGAGCGCCTGCATCGTGAAGGCAAGTTACCCAAGCGGGTTTGCCATTGCGATACGAAAGTCAATAATATGATGTTTGACGAAAGTGGCAATGTACTTTGTGTCATCGACCTCGATACCGTAATGCCCAGTTTCGTCTTTTCCGACTTTGGCGATTTCCTGCGTTCGGGAGCCAATACTGGTTTGGAAGATGATAAAGACCTTGCGAATGTGAATTTCAATATGGAAATATTCAAGGCATTCACAAAAGGCTATCTGGAATCGGCCAAATCTTTCCTGCTGCCGGTAGAGATAGAGAACCTGCCCTATGCGGCTGCTCTGTTCCCTTATATGCAGTGCGTGCGTTTCCTGGCCGACTATATCAATGGCGATACTTATTATAAAATTCAATATCCGGAACATAACCTGGTGCGCACAAAGGCTCAATTCAAATTGCTTCAAAGTGTAGAAGAACATACTCCGGAAATGCAGAAATTCATAGCTTCATGCATTTGAAAAGGTGTATAATGGCGGCGATGATGGGTTGCTGTGTCTTACCCTTATTCGCATTAACTCCTAAAAATAAGATGATGAAAGAACTGGATGTCAAGAAAGTGAGTATGGCAAATATACCGGTAGAAGCGGTGCCTGCTCTTTTGGATGAAGAAAAAGTGGCTTTTCAGCCGGTTAATACAGTGAATTGGGCGGCATATCCATACTGTCCGGACGTAAAGTTTCGTATTGCTTATACGGACAATGCTATCCTGATTCATTATAAAGTGAAAGAAGCCAGCGTACGCGCAGTAGCGGGCAAAGACAACGGGCCGGTTTGGGAAGATGCCTGTGTGGAGTTCTTTTCCATTCCTGCCGGAGACGGAGTATATTATAACATGGAATGTAACTGTGTTGGAAGACTGCTTATCGGTGCGGGAGCAGGACGCTCCAACCGTCAACATGCACCGCAGGAAGTGCTTGATAAAGTGCAGCGTTGGTCTTCTTTGGGGCAGGAAGATTTTGAGGAACGGATAGGAGATTGCAGTTGGGAAGTAGCTTTGGTGATACCTTATTCCGCTTTCTTTATGCATAATATCACCTCATTGGACGGTAAGGCCATCCGTGCCAATTTCTATAAATGCGGTGATAAGTTGCAGACTCCTCATTTCCTGTCATGGAATCCCATTGATTTGGAAAAGCCGAACTTCCATTGTCCGGAATTTTTCGGGATGTTGCGTTTCAAGTAGGTATGAGGGTTATAATACTCTGAATAGCAATAAAACCGGTATATAAAATATAGGCTTGCAGATGTCTTATTCACAGGACTTCTGCAAGCCTTTTTTCTTATTATGCCGAGGTTTACTTTACAATACCTTTTGAGTTACGGATAAAGTTGATGATATTATGTATCTCATCACTCATCGGAACCTGATCTTCAATCTTCTGTAAAGCGTCCTGTATGCTGAAATTCCCTTGATATACCAGGCGGTAAGCATTGACTATATGGCGCAAAATACGCTCGGTAACCTGATGCTTATGCTGAAGTACCACCGCATTGATACCGTGATATTCTGCCGGATTGCCGTTCATTATAACATAAGGCGGTACATCTTTTGAGATGCGGCAACCTGCCTGAATCAATACCCAACTGCCTATGTGGCAATTCTGATGTAGGATAACATTACTGCTCAGGATTGTACAGTCGTCTATGTGGCAGTCGCCAGCTACCGTACTCTTAATTCCCAGTACGCAGTGATTGCCTACTTGTACGTCGTGGCAGAGGTGAACACCGTCCATTAGATAGTTACTATCGCCAATGCGCGTACATCCGCTTTCGTGTGTAGCGCGGCTGATAACCACATTTTCACGAATGTCGTTGTTGTCACCGATAATCAACCGACTTGCTTCGCCTGTGTAATGAAAATCTTGTGGTTCACTACCCAGTACGGCACCATGGTGTACTTTATTTCCTTTACCTAAACGCGTACCCTTGAGGATACTTGCATTTGACATAATCACGCAGTCGTCACCGATTTCCACATCTCCTTCGATGTAAGCGAAAGGCTGAATGGTTACATTCTTACCGATTTTTGCGGTAGAATCTACAGATGCTAATGGACTAATCATAGTAATTAGTTATGAGTTATAAATTATAAGTTATGAGTTATGGGAGATGAGCCGTCAAGAATAACTTATAACCCATAACCCGTAACTGATATTATTCTCTTCCTCCGCCCAATGCTTGATACAGGCTGATTACAGACTGCATGCGGTCGAAGGTGTCGGCCACTTCCGAAAGCTGTGCGCTGAGGTAAGACTGTTCGGCGGACAAGACTTCCAAATAGGTTGACGTGCCTAAGTTAAACAATTCTTTTGTATCTTCCGCAGCTTTGCGGGCAGAATTCACTTGAATTTCACGTGAAATGGCTTTATCCGAGGTCATTTGATATTGATACAAAGCATTGCTTACTTCATTTCCGGCCTTGAGCAGTGTGGTCTGGAACTGGATTTTGGCTTGTTCTTCCTGTGCCTTTGCTTGTTTCAACCGGGCAATGTTGGCACCGCGGTAGAACAGAGGTTGTGTGAGCGAACCGATAGCGGATGCCAGCAGCTTTCCTGGATTGATGATAGCGGAACCTGCACTGTTGGTCCAACCGGCAGAACCGCTTAAGGTGATTTGCGGATAGAAAGCTGCACGTGCGCTGTTGGTGTCGTAGTAGCTTGCTGCCAGTGACATTTCAGCAGCTTTTACATCGGGACGGTTGGACAGCAGTTGCAAAGGAATACCAGTAGAGAATTCGGCAGGTAACTGTTGCTGTTCCAATGTACCGCGTGCAATGCTCTGTGCAGGTTGGTTCAGCATCAGGCATAGTGCGTTTTCCGTTTCACGGATGCTTTGACGTATATCGGGCAGAGAAGCCAGTACTTGTGCATAGGCGGTACGGCTTTGCTCTACGGCTGCACTGTTAGCCATAGCAGCCTCTTTCATTGCTTCTACGGTTTCAAGGTTGCGTTTCAGGATGTCACAGGTGCTTTCGCTTATTTGCAACTGGCGGTCGAGCATTAGCAGCGTATAGTACATATTGGCTACGTTTGCAATCACTTGTGTCTGTACAGCCTGTTCATAGAACTGTGTCTGTTTCAGTGAGACTTGAGCCTTACGCTTGGGGTTCAGCAACTGACCGAACAGATCTATCTGCCAGCTTGCTGTCACAGGAAGTGAATACGTCTGTGTGGCTTTACCTTTGTCGAAGCTGCTTACTGTTCCTTGCGGAGAGAGAGCCAGCATGGGGGCATAAGCCAGACGTGCGGACATCAGTGCTGCCTGAGCCTGCTTTACGGTGAGTGCAGCGCTGCGAAGGTCGGCATTGTTGGTCAATGCCTGTTCGATAAGTGTCTGTAACTGTGCATCCGTAAACACTTCTTTCCAGGGCAGATTACCGAAATTGGCAGTATCTGCGGCAAGTGTATCGCCACCGGCAATGGTGTCCCGATATAGGCCTTCCACTGTAATATCTTCGGGTCTGTCGTATGATTTGTAGATATGGCAACTGCTCAATAAAGCAGTTGCGCACATCAGAATTATTATTTTCTTCATGATAAACTATATTTTAGTGTTTAGCGGTTAGTGTTTAATAATTAGTAATTTGCTTGTGGATGTCCACTATCCATTAATCGTTAAACGCTAATCACTATTTTGTATATTGTTCAATCTCAGGTTCTGCATCCGAGTTATCCACATCTTCCCATTCCATCGGTTTAACCTTCTCCTGGAGATATTGGAAAGCAACGAACAGGGCAGGTACGATGAATATCTGCAGAATCATACCGATTAACATACCGCCGATAGCCGAAGTTCCCAGTGTACGGTTACCGTTGGCTCCTGCACCGGAAGCAAACATCAACGGGAGCAGACCGACAATCATTGCCAGAGAAGTCATCAGGATAGGACGCAGACGGGCGGCGGCACCCAGCACGGCAGCCCATGTAATGCTCATACCCATTTTGCGGCGGTCGAGGGCGAACTCTACGATCAGGATGGCGTTCTTGGCCAACAGACCCATCAGCATGATAAGTGCAATCTGCATGTAGATGTCGTTAGACATGGTTCCCAAAATCATTTTCAATGCAGGAATGTTACCCAATGAACCGATGCCGCTGACAAACAGGAAGCTACCCAACAATCCGAATGGTACGGAGAGCAATACGGAGAGTGGAAGAATATAACTTTCATATTGCGCACTCAACAACAGGTAAACGAATACGAAACAGAGCACAAAAATCAAACCGGTTGTGCTACCGCTGGTTTCGGCTTCCTCACGTGCCATACCGCCGAGTTCGTAGGCAAAACCGGCAGGCAGGTTCTCTTTGGCCACTTCTGCAATGGCAGCAAGTGCCTGACCGGATGTATAACCGCTGGCAGGAGCCACCATTACTTTCATAGATGTGTAAAGGTTGAAACGGCTGATGATATCCGGACCGTATACTTTCTTGACGGATACGAACTGGGTGATGGGAGCCATCTCATTACCATTACGCACCTTGATGCTGGAGAGTGATTCCAGATTTTTGGTTGCATTCGGTTCTGCCTGAATCATGACACGGTACATTTTACCGAAGCTGTTGAAGTTAGAAGCGTAAAGTCCACCGAAATATCCCTGCATGGTGCTGAGGATGTCGCTTGGGCTGAGACCTGCTTTCTTACAGGCAGCCGCATCGATATCCAACATATATTGTGGGAAATTAGGGTTGAAACTGGTCTTTGCGGAGTTGATTTCCGGACGTGCTTCCAGTGCGGCAGTATAGTCGTTTACTACATCGAAGAAGTGGTTCAGGTCGCCACCGGTTTTATCCTGCATGTTCAGTTCGATGTCGCTGGATGCCGAATAACCCGGAATCATAGGCGGAGCAAAGAACAGTACCTGTGCTTCCTTGATGATTTTTTGCGCACGCATGAAAAGTGTGGCGTAAACTACCGTTGAATTCTGCATAGTGGAACGTTCTTCCCAATTTTTCAGCTTGATAATGAGCGAACCGTAGGAAGGTCCCTGACCACCGATGAAGCTGAAACCGGAAATTACCGTACGCGATTCTACCGCAGGGTCGGCTGCAACAAGACTGTCTACACGGTTCAGCACTTCCATGGCACGTTCTTGTGAAGTACCGGGGGGAAGCGTTACTACACCCATGATGGTACCGGTGTCTTCGTTGGGCACCATACCTGTCGGTGTGATGTTCATAAACACCATCAACAGTACAATGGAGCCTACCACAATACCGCCGGAGAGCCATTTCTTCTGGATAAAGCGGAGCACTTGTTTCTTGTATTTACCCAGGATGGAGTCGTAGGATGCGTTGAAAGAGTGTTTGAACTTATCCGTAGTCATACCTGCTAATGCCAATACGCTGATAACAATCATTACCAGACAGAGTACAGGATGGTTCTCAAAGCTGAACAAACCGAAAATCATACCCAAGATGGCGATTGTAGTAAAGAGCAGTGTAAGGCCGGGACGCATCATTCTGCCAATAGAATCCACGTAACGGGCTATCATGATTTTACGTGCCTCTTTAGTTGCGACACCGATGCGCTCTTTCATGGTGGCATCACTGTTGTGCGGTTTCAGGAAGATGGCACACAAGGCCGGACTCAGCGTCAAGGCGTTCAATGCGGAGAAACCGATGGCGATGGCCATTGTAAGACCGAACTGGCGGTAGAATGTACCGGCTGTACCACCCATGAAACTTACCGGCACAAACACGGACATCATCACCAATGTAATGGAAATGATAGCGCCGCCCAGTTCGCTCATGGCGTCGATAGATGCAGTCCGTGCCGATTTATATCCCTGGTCGAGCTTGGCATGGACACCTTCGACGACGACTATGGCGTCATCCACTACAATTGCGATGGCAAGCACCATAGCCGAGAGTGTCAGCAGGTTGATACTGAAGCCGATCAGTTGCAGTACGAAGAAAGTAGCAATCAAAGCTACCGGAATGGCAATGGCGGGAATCAGCGTAGAGCGCATGTCTTGCAGGAAGATATACACCACGATGAACACGAGGATGAACGCCTCAATCAACGTTTTGATTACTTCATGGATAGAAGCGAACAGGAAGTCGTTGGCGCTTTGGGCGATATTGATTTTCAAACCGGAAGGCAGCGTTTCGGATGCTTTTCCAAGTACTTCTTCCAGGTCACTGATAGTCTGCGTAGCATTGGTTCCTGCCATCTGGTATACGATACAGGATACTGCCTTATGGCCGTTTACCGTATTATTGAAGTTGTAGGACAGACGTCCGAGTTCAATATCGGCAATGTCTTTCAAACGGAGAACTTCACCGTTCTCAAGGGCTTTGATTACGATATTCTCAAATTCTTCCGGCTGTTGGAGACGGCCTTTGTAGCGGATGGTGTATTGGAAGCTTTGATTGCCGCGTTCACCAAACTGTCCGGGAGCCGCTTCGATATTTTGTTCGGCCAGTGCACCGGCTACATCGTTAGGAATCAACTTGTATTGTGCCATCACATCCGGTTTCAGCCAGATACGCATGGAGTAGTCCTGACCGAGCACGGTGGCATCACCCACACCGTTTACACGCTTTACTTCCGGAATAAGGTTGATGTTGGCATAGTTCTCAAGGAATTCGATGTCGTACTGGTCTTTCTCATCGTAAATGGAGAATACCATCAACATGGATGTCTGTCGCTTCTGCGTAGTCACACCGACTTTGGTTACCTCGGCCGGCAGCAAACCCTGAGCCATGGAAACGCGGTTCTGTACGTTAACGGCTGCCATATCCGGGTCTGTACCCTGTTTGAAGTAAATGGAAATTTCGGCGGAACCGTTATTAGATGCACTGGAAGTCATGTACATCATGTTCTCCACACCGTTGATTTGGTCTTCCAGCGGCGCAATGACAGAGTTCAACACCGTTTGGGCGTTGGCACCCTGGTAAGTGGCGCGTACCGATACCGTCGGTGGTGCAATGTCCGGATATTGGGTGATAGGCAGCGTTGCCAGACCAATAAGTCCCAGGATTACTATCAGGATGGAGATTACCGTAGATAGTACCGGACGATTAATAAATCTATCTAATTTCATGTTACTTAATGATTAGGGGCGTTAAATGTTAATTGAACGCAGTTTGGATATTACCTTCTTTTTGGTCTTTGAGGGCTTTCTGATATTCAGCCTCTTTCTTTTCAGGAGTGATAGGGGTGATGCTTTGTCCGTCTTTCAGGTTCTGTACGCCTTCTATCACGATTTTATCACCGGCCTTCAAGCCGTCTGTAACGTAAAAATATTTGCCATCGTTCAGGCTGAATACCTGTATTTCGGTATTTTTCAGTGTGTTGTCAGGTTGTGCAACAAATACGAATTTCTTGTCCTGTATTTCTGTGGTGGCCGATTGCGGAATCATGATTACATTCTCCATCGGATTGGGGAATACTACGTTTCCTGTACCTCCGCTACGCAGGATGTTGTGTTTGTTGGGGAAGAGGGCACGCATGTTTACTGCACCTGTAGTCTGGTCGATAACGCCGCTGATGGTTTCTACGCGACCACTGTCGGCATACATGGTTCCGTCAATCAGTTGCAGTTGTACCTGAGGCATCTTTGCCAGAATATCCTTGATGCTTCCGCCTTCGCGTATCAGTGACAGGAGCTGTCTTTCGGTCATGGAGAAATAAGCGAACATTTCGGAGATGTCGGCAACTGTGGTCAGCGGGGTGGCCATGGAGGGGCTTACCAAACTACCTACACGATAGGGGATAGTACCTACAATACCATCGCTGGGGCTTGTTACATTGGTGTATGACAGGTTGTTTTGAGCATTGACCAGTTGCGCTTCCGCCTGTGCCAATTGTGCTTTGGTTTGTGCCAGCTGGTTTTCGGCCATTTGCAGGTCGTAATCGCTGATGATGTTCTTTTGGTTCAACGTGCGTTTGTTGCTTACCGTAAGTTCTTGTGTGTTTACAGCGGCTTTTGCTGTTTCAACCGCAGCCTTGGCCGAATTTACTGCAGCCTGGTATTGTACAGGGTCAATGCTGAACAATACTTGTCCTTTGCGTACAACGGAACCCTCGTCCACATGTAGCTTGGTGATAAAACCGCTTACCATCGGGCGGATTTCCACATCTTGTTTACCTTTAATAGTAGCCGGATAACTGTTTGTCAGGTTGGCAGTGGTCGTTTCTACTGTAATCACTGCAAATTCGGGTGCTTTTCCCGTGCTTTTGTCACCTTGTCCACAACTGCTTAGCAGTGCCAGGCAACATGCCAATAATACTAATCTACTCTTCATACTCTTTTATTCTCTGTATAATTTTATTCTAGTTAATCCGAAGCTTTTGTGTGTAAATCATAGAAGAAGGATAACGGTGAAAACTAAATTATAATGTTTAGTTTTCGGTCGCAAAATTATTCTTTTCTCCGTATATAAGGTATGAATTTCCTTCTTTTTTAACTATGTTTTATATATACTTGAAGGAAATATTTGTTTTTTGATTAAAATACTGTAAAGCATACTGCTAATTACAGGATAACCTTTATTTTTGCATCATGTTAGATTGCAAGCATCATACTAAGATGAAACCGTTTGTACGTCGGTTATTAGGGGCAGCTGTAAGTGTGGCTGTTTTATATTCCTGTGCCAGTGTGGGCCGTCTGGAGGGTGGTCCGATTGATGAGGAACCGCCTCGTTTTGTCACCGGTTCTCCCTTACCGGGTGCACTCCATAACAAAAAGAGTAAAATCTCTATTGAGTTCGATGAGTTTATCAAATTGGAGAAAGCCAATGAAAAAGTGGTTATTTCACCTCCTCAAGTGCAGCAACCGGAAATAAAGGCAAACGGTAAAAGGGTAGTGGTTAATCTGCAAGATACGTTAAAGGCTAACACTACGTACACTATCGATTTTGCCGATGCGATTCAGGACAATAATGAAGGAAATCCGATGCAGGGGTTTACCTATACATTTTCTACCGGAGCAGAGCTTGATTCAATGGCCATTGCCGGTACGTTGCTTGATGCATCGAATTTGGAACCGGTAAAGGGAGTGCTGGTAGGGTTGCATGCCAATTTAGCCGATTCGGCATTTACAACGTTGCCTTTCGACCGTGTAGGCCGTACAGATAGCCGTGGACAGTTTTCCATTCGTGGAGTCTCTCCTGGCAAATATCGTATTTATGCTTTAATGGATGCCGACCAGAATTTTAAATTTTCCCAGCCTACGGAGGTCATAGCTTTTAATGACTCCGTTATTATCCCTTCCATGGAAAGGCGTATGCGCCAGGATACCTTGTGGCGAGACTCTTTGACCATAGATACGATTGTAGAGAGACAATATACCCATTTCCTGCCGGATGATGTGCTGTTGCGCAGTTTCAAGGAAAAAACCTTCTCGCAGCGTCTTATGAAAACGGAACGTCTTACTTCGGAAAAATTCTCTTTTTATTTTACGGCTCCTGCCGACAGTCTGCCGCTGATGAAAGGGTTGAATTTCGATGAAAAGGATGCTTTTGTCATTGAGCAGACTACCGGGAGAAACGATACGATTCACTATTGGATCAAAGATTCTTTGCTTTATCAGCAAGATACATTGAGGATGAGCTTGAGTTATTTGTATACAGATACTTTGAATCAGTTAGTTCCCCGGACAGATACTTTGAGAATTGTATCGAAAGTAAGCTGGAAGAAACTGCAGGAAAAGAAACTGGAAGAGAAGGAGAAAGCCGAGAAGGAGAAGAAGAAAAGAAGGAAAAAGGGTGAAGAAGAGTCGGAACCGACTCCTTTCCTTGCAATGGATGTGTATGCGCCTTCGGCAATGGATGTATACGACTATATCACATTGAGCTTTACGGAACCGATAGCCGGCTTTAATGATACTGCCTTGCATGTAAGGCAAAAGGTCGATACGCTATGGCAGGATGTGCCGTTTGACTTTATGCGGGATTCGTTGGATTTGAAACGTTACAATCTGTATGCAGACTGGAAACCGGGTGAAAGTTACGTTTTTGAAGTGGACTCGACCGCTTTTCACGGGTTGTACGGTTTATTTACCGATAAAGTGAAGAAGGAGTTTACTGTAAAGAAATTGGAAGAGTACGGACAGATATTTTTCAACATTACCGGAGCTGATTCTACAGCATTTGTAGAATTGCTGGATGCTCAGGACAAGGTAGTACGTACTGTTCCGGTTGTAGAGGGGAAAGCGGATTTTTATTATTTGAATCCGGGTAAATATGGAGCCCGGCTCATTAATGATACAAATGGGAATGGTGTATGGGATACCGGTGATTATGCTGCCAGGCGCCAACCCGAAATGGTTTATTACTATCCGCAGGTATTGGAATTTAAGGCCAATTTTGATTTGATTCAGGACTGGAACGTAAAAGAAAAACCGTTGGATAAGCAAAAACCGGATGAACTGAAAAAACAAAAGCCAGATGAAGACAAGAAAAAGAAGAAAAGCCAGAATAACCGCAACAACAGCAACCGTAACAGCGGTAGGGGATATAGTTATTAAAAGGCAGCGGGCGGCAGGATTGTTTTTGCTGGCCGGACTTCTGTGTCTGTGCAGCATAATGCCTGTGCAGGCTCAATGCGTGGCTAAGAACGAAGCGTTTCAGTCGGGCGAGCATGTTATGTACGATTTGTATTTCAACTGGAAATTTATCTGGAAGAAAGTAGGGTTGGCAAGCTTGACTACTAATGCTACTACTTACCGCTTCCAGCCGGCCTACCGTTTCAATCTTCTTTCTGTGGGCAGCAAGAAAACGGATTTTTTCTTTAAAATGCGCGATACGCTGACTTGCTATGTCAGCGATAAACTGGAACCGCTTTATTTTCGTAAAGCAGCCGAGGAGGGAAAACGCTATACGGTCGACGAGGCATGGTTCTCGTATGATGACGGTATAGCTACCGTAAAGCAGAGGCGTACCTGGCATAATCCCGTGCGTGAACCGCAGGAGATGGAGTACAGCGACAGCCGCTGTATCTTTGATATGCTGAGTATTTTGGCGCAAGCCCGTTCTTATAACCCTAAAGACTACAAGATAGGCGAGAAGATACTTTTCCCTATGGCAACAGGGCGCAGAGTGGAGGAGCAAACCTTGATTTATCGCGGAAAGGAAGATATAGAAGCGAATAATGATACAATTTATCGCTGCCTTGTATTCTCTTTCGTGGAATACAAGAAGGGAAAAGAGAAGGAGGTGATTACTTTCTTCATTTCTGATGATAAGAACCACCTTCCCATACGCTTGGATATGTATTTGAATTTCGGTTCGGCAAAAGCCTTCCTCAAAAGTGTAAGGGGCAATCGTTACCCGATGACTTCCGTTGTTACAAAGTAAACGGCAGTGCGTCTCCTTTTCTGAAGATACTTGACTCGAATGTGGCTACCAGCTCTCCGTTCTGGTTGGTGATGTCAATCTGATAATGTCCGGTAGTACGTCCGATGTACCGTTCGCGGGCTTCGGCATATAATATGTCGCCCGGACCGCTGCTACGCAGGAAAGTTATATTGGAAGACAGTGAGAAAGCCAGTATGCCGTGAGAATTGGCTGCCGCTGCCAGGGCGAGGTCGGCCAGTGTAAAGAGTACTCCGCCTTGGGTGCGATTTCCGGCATTGAGATGTGTTTCCGTAATTACCAGACGGGCTTTGCTGTATCCTTCTTTTATTTCTATCAGTTCTACACCTGTTTTTTCGGCAAAACTGTCTTTCTTGAAAAATTCTTGCGGCGTCATGTCGTTTTGGTAATAAATGATTAATACTAAGGAGAAATCTGATGTTTTGGACACAAATGTAATATTTTAGCTTTTAATTGGATAATTTAGGTGGGTTATTTTCGAAAGCTTGCGCTACTTTTGTCTTCGAAAAAATAGACATAATTAATAAATAAATCCCTTATTATGAAAACGACTCTTACTACATTGGGTATTTCCCTTCTTGTTTTAGCAGGTTGTGCAGGACAAAAACAGACTGCAAATGATTTCATTCAGGAGAATATTGATAATGCGGTGGCACAGGAAACACTTCAGACAGACATTATCGAAAAATCTGGCAAAATTCTTAATCCGCGTACCATTAATAAGGATGGTAGCATTCACTACGTTCCTATCGATGACTGGTGCTCTGGTTTCTTTCCTGGTAATATTTGGTATACGTACGAACTGACCGGTGATAAAAAGTGGTTACCGCTGGCAGAGAAGTATACTGAAGCATTGGATTCCGTACAATATCTTACTTGGCATCATGATGTAGGCTTTATGATTGGTTCCAGCTATCTGAACGGATATCGTTTTGCCAATAAGGAAGAGTACAAGCCCGTAATTATCCAGACTGCTAAATCATTGTCTACCCGTTTTCGTCCGGGTGCAGGCGTTATCCAGTCTTGGGATGCCGACAAAGGCTGGCAGGCCGAACGCGGATGGAAATGTCCGGTTATCATTGACAATATGATGAATTTGGAGCTGCTGTTCGAAGCCACTAAACTTTCGGGCGACTCTACTTTCTATAATGTGGCTAAGAAACATGCTGACACGACTATGGCCAACCACTTCCGTGCGGACAACAGTTGCTACCACGTGGTGGATTATGATCCCGAGACTGGTGAGGTGCGCAAAAAACAAACAGCGCAGGGCTACGCCGATGAATCGTCTTGGGCTCGCGGACAGGCATGGGCTTTGTACGGTTATACAATGTGTTATCGTTATACTCATGATGCCAAATATCTGGCACAGGCAGAGAAAGTGTATAACTTTATTTTCGGAAACAAGAACCTTCCCGAAGATTTGGTTCCTTACTGGGACTTCGATGCTCCGAAGATTCCGAACGAGCCTCGTGACGCTTCTGCCGCAGCATGTACAGCTTCTGCCCTCTACGAACTGAGTACCTATGTTACCGATAAGGGGTATAAGGAAACGGCCGACAGAATTATGGAAAGCCTTGCTTCTCCGGCTTACCGTGCAGAGGTAGGGACAAACGGGAACTTTATCCTGATGCACTCGGTTGGCAGCATTCCTCACGGTGCAGAAATCGATGTTCCGCTGAACTATGCCGATTATTATTTCCTGGAAGCTTTGAAGCGTAAAAGAGATTTGGAAAAATGAAAAGTCAATTGAATATATTGTTAGGTGGTTTAGGCTTGTTCGCCTTGCAGGGTTGTAAAACTCCGCAGGCAGAGCAGGCCCAACAGCCGAATGTTATTTATGTTTTTCCCGACCAGTTCCGCAATCAGGCAATGGAGTTCTGGGGGCAGGAAGGTTTTCGGGAGAAAGTGAATTTCCGGAATGATCCGGTGCATACTCCTCGTCTGAATGATTTTGCGAGAGAGTCTTTGGTACTGACCTCTGCCATGAGCAATTGCCCGTTGAGCAGTCCTCACCGGGGTTCGTTACTGACAGGCATGTATCCCAACAAGAGTGGTATTCCTTTGAACTGTAATTCGAACCGTCCTATCAGTTCGTTGCGTGAAGATGTAGACTGTGTGAGCGATGTATTCAGCAATGCGGGATACGACTGTGCGTATTTCGGTAAACTGCATGCAGACTTCCCGACCCCCAATGACCCCCAGCGCCCGGGAAAATATGTGGAAGACCGCATACCTGCATGGGATGCTTATACACCGAAAGACCGTCGTCACGGATTTAACTATTGGTATGCTTACGGAACTTTTGATGAACATAAGAATCCGCATTATTGGGATACGGACGGTAAACGGCATGATCCGCGCGAATGGTCTCCGCTGCACGAGTCAGGTAAAGTTATTTCTTATCTGAAGAATGAGGGAAATGTACGCGACCCGAAGAAACCGTTCTTTATCATGGTGGGCATGAATCCGCCGCATAGTCCTTATCGTTCGTTGGACGACTGTATGGAACAGGACTTCAACTTATACAAGGATCAGCCGTTGGACAGCTTGCTGATTCGCCCCAATGCCGATTCTAAAATGGCAAAGGCGGAGAGTGTACGTTACTATTTCGCTTCCGTTACAGGTGTTGACCGTGCTTTCGGGCAGATACTCGATGCGTTGAAAGAACTGGGATTGGATAAAAACACAATCGTAGTCTTCTCTTCCGACCACGGTGAGACTATGTGCAGCCAGCACACGGACGATCCGAAGAATTCTCCTTTTGCCGAGTCGATGAATGTGCCTTTCCTGGTTCGCTTCCCCGACAAGATTCAACCCCGTCTGGATGATTTGATGCTTTCTTCTCCGGATATTATGCCTACTTTGTTGGGGTTGGCGGGTCTTTCCGATTCTATTCCGGCAAATGTGCAGGGACACAATTATGCTCCGCTGTTCTTTAATGAAAAAGCTGATATAGTGCGTCCTGCAGGAGCTCTTTATATTCAGAACGTAGACGGTAAGAAAGATGAAGACGGTAAGGTCCGTTCCTATTTCCCATCGTCACGCGGCTTTAAATCGGCCCGTTACACATTGGCTCTTTATGTAGACCGTGATAATCACAAGCTTGTAAAGAGTTTCTTGTTTGATGATGAGAAAGATCCGTATCAGATGAATAATCTTCCGTTAGAGAAGAATAAGGAAATAGTAGATGAGCTGTGTGCAGAGATGGGAAAAGTCTTGAAAGAGATTGATGACCCCTGGTACAGAGAGCGTATCTTGTCTGACATGATACCATACGATAAATAAAAACTATTGTTTTTAAAAAGAATTACCCCTGCTACATATGATTGTGGCAGGGGTAATTTTTTGGAGGATATGATGCACCTCTTTCTTTCGTTTATAGGAAACGGTTATAACCGTTTTGAGTTTACTTGTTTAATTTCCACTCACATCCGTCTTTGGTGTCCTTGATGGCAAAGCCTAATGCAGTCAGTTCATCACGGATTTTGTCGGATGTAGCCCAGTCCTTGTTGGCTTTGGCTTTTATGCGTTCTTCCAGTAGCATATCCACTACTTTGCCAAAAGCGGCTTCGCGTTCTTCATTGGAGGTGTTCTCCTCTTTCAGTCCCAATATATCGAAGCAGAAGAGATGGAAGGTCTCTTTCAGCTCTTTCAGGTCTTCGGCTGTAATGGTGTCATTGCCTGCAATGATATTGTTTATCATTCTGGCACCATCGAAGAGGTGGGCTATTACAATCGGAGAATTCAAATCATCGTTCATGGCTTCATAGCATTCGGCACGTAATGTTTTCACGTTTACCGTAGAAGCTTTGCCTGGAACAATCTTTTCCAGTCCGTGTACAGCATCCATAAGCCTTGCCAGACCTTTTTCTGCAGCTTGCAGAGCTTCATTGCTGAAATCTACCGTACTGCGATAGTGGGCCTGGAGAATGAAGAAACGGATGGTCATCGGGCTGTAAGCTTGTGTCAGCGTTTTGTTGGAGCCGGTGAAGAACTCATCCAATGTGATGAAGTTACCGAGGCTTTTACCCATTTTCTGTCCGTTGATGGTTATCATGTTGTTATGCATCCAGTAATGCACCATGTCATCGCCTTGCGATGCTACGGATTGTGCAATCTCACATTCGTGGTGCGGGAAGATAAGGTCCATACCGCCACCGTGAATGTCGAAATGTTTACCCAGATATTTCTTTCCCATTGCCGTACATTCGGCGTGCCAGCCGGGGAAGCCGTCACTCCATGGGCTTGGCCAGCGCATGATATGTTCCGGTTGGGCACGTTTCCACAGTGCAAAGTCGGCGGGATTGTGTTTTTCCTCCTGGCCGTCCAGTTCACGCGTAGTGTTTAGTACATCGTCCAGATTACGTCCTGACAGTTTGCCGTAGTGGTGGTCTTTGTTGTATTTGGCTACATCAAAGTAAATGGAGCCTTCACTTTCGTAAGCGTAGCCGTTCTCCAGTATCTCTTTTACGAGCTCTATCTGTTCGATGATATGTCCCGAGGCATGCGGTTCGATGCTGGGAGAAAGCACGTTTAATGCTTCCATTGCCTTGTGATAACGGTTTATATAATACTGTGCCACTTCCATGGGCTCCAGTTGTTCCAGGCGGGCTTTCTTTGCAATTTTGTCTTCACCGTCGTCTGCATCATGCTCCAAATGGCCTACATCGGTAATATTGCGGACATAGCGCACTTTATAGCCAATGTGTGTAAGATAGCGGAAAAGTAAATCGAAAGTAATGGCAGGACGTGCGTGTCCCAGGTGGGCATCACCGTAAACGGTCGGTCCGCAGACATACATACCTACATGAGGAGCATGCAGAGGTACGAATAACTCCTTTTTTCTATTTAAGGTGTTGTAAATGGTCAGTTGTTGTTCCATAACGTTTGATAATTAGTTCTTTTTGGAAAGGCAAAGGTATAACAAATATTTGTAAATTAGGACTATCTGTTTTAAAAAGCGTGCAGGAAGTATCGTTCTACGGCGATGGCTACTCCATCTTCGTCATTACTTGGAGCAATGTAGTCCGCAGCAGCTTTCACGGGTTCCTGCGCATTGTCCATTGCTATGCCCAGTCCGGCGTATTTTATCATGCTGAGATCATTGTAACCGTCGCCCATGACTGCCACTTCTTCGCGGGTGATACCCAGCTTTTCCGATAATACGGCGATCGAACGTGCTTTGTCTATGCCCAAAGGAACGAGTTCCAGAAAATAAGGTTCCGAACGGTATACGCTGATTTGCCTTTGCAGACGAAGGCTCAGTTCGGCTTCTGTTTTCATAAGTTGTTCCGGTTCACCTACAATGAGACATTTGGGTAGGGGAAGGGGAATTTCCTGCAGGAAGTTCTCTACGCGGCGTACCTGCATTTTGTTGAGGAATGCTTCTTTCTGTACGTACGGGTCGTTGGGATTTTCGGTGAGTATGCACTCGTTGTCGTATGTGAGGATTGTTTGCCGGTTATCGGTTGCAGTCTGGTACAGGATAGGCAGTACATCGTCGGGAAGCAGGTTTTTATACAGTAGTTCACCGGTGCTCCAGTCTATGATTTCTCCGCCGTTATAAGAAAGAATATAGCCGTTGTTTTCTTTCATTTGCAATTGTTCCGCCAAAGGAACAATGCCGTAGGTAGGACGGCCTGATGCCAGTACCAGGCGTACGCCGCTTTGCTGTAGCCGTAACAGGGTACGGAGATTGCGCGGAGAGATTTCTTTCTTCGAATTGGTCAGCGTTCCGTCCAGGTCGAGGACGAGCAGTCGATAGTCTTGTTTCATGGTTTGAATTTGATTGTTTTTTTGAAAGTGGCAAAGATAGGGTTTTCTCAGGATGAAATACTATTTTTGCAGTATGAAGTCAAAAGAACGTGTATTATTGGGAATGAGCGGCGGTACGGACAGTTCCGTGGCTGCCATGAAGTTACAGGAAGCCGGCTATGAAGTAACGGGAGTCACTTTCCGTTTTTACGAAGTGGGTGGAAAAACGGAATATCTGGAAGATGCGCGGGCGCTGGCAGGACGGTTGGGTATTGAGCATATTACATACGATGCAAGGGAGCTTTTCCGTGAACGCATTATCCGTTACTTTATAGATGAATATCTGGCGGGGCATACCCCCGTTCCCTGTACCCTCTGCAATAATGAGCTGAAGTGGAAACTTTTGGCGGAAATAGCCGATGAAAAGGGGATTTATTGGATTTCTACCGGACATTACGTACGTAAACTCTTTTTAGAGGACAACTATTACATTGCTCCGGCTGTTGACAGAGACAAGGACCAGACTTTCTTTTTATGGGGCTTGAAGCAGGATATCTTGCAACGGATGTTACTCCCGATGGGAGATATGACAAAAGAGGATGCGCGTGCTTATGCCGCTGAACGTGGGTTTATGCGTGTCGCCACTAAAAAAGACAGTATAGGAGTGTGTTTCTGTCCGTTGGATTACCGTTCTTTCCTGAAGCGTGAGGTTCCTATGGAGCAACTGCCGGGCAGAGGGCATTTTCTCGATGAAAAGGGGAATGTATTAGGATGGCATGAAGGATACCCTTTCTATACGATAGGTCAACGGCGTGGACTGGGCATTCATCTGAATAGGGCTGTATTTGTGAAGGAAGTCAGAATGGAAACCAACGAGGTGGTACTTGCACCACTTGCCTCCTTATATAGGAATGAAATGCATCTTAAAGATTGGAACCTTATCAGTGCACATCGGGTATTGGGAGCGGAAACGGTTATCGTAAAGATACGCTATCGCAAGCAGGCAAACCGCTGTATGGTTGCTCAGGAGGAGAACGGATATCTGCGGGTTTCGCTATTGGAACCGTTGGAGTCTATCGCCCCGGGGCAAGCCGCCGCCTTTTATGATGCAGACGGCTTGTTGTTGGGCGGTGGTATTATTCTTTGAAGTTGAGCTTCAGCATCTCTTCCATGTATTCTCTTGTATTGCTGAGGCGCGGTATCTTATGCTGTCCGCCAAGCTTGCCTTTATTGTCCAGCCAATCGTGGAACAGATTTCTGCGGGCAACGATTATCTCCAGAGGTTGCAAAGCCAGGTCATTCTGCCGTTTGGCTTCATAGTCGGAATTCACTTCTTTGAGGGTGTCATCCAGTATTTTGGCAAATTTATCCAGGTCATCTGGCATTTTGGCAAATTCAATCAGCCATTGATGGCGGCATTTGGCATGTTCGTCCATGAAGACGGGAGCGGCGGAATAGTCTACAATCTGTGCTCCCGTGGCAGCACAGGCTTTGCTTAAACCTTTTTCCGCATTGTCCACGATAAGTTCTTCGCCAAAGGCATTGATGAAATGCTTTGTGCGGCCGGTAATGACGAATTTGTACGGGCGGTTATTGGTGAACTTCACGGTATCTCCAATCATATACCGCCACAGTCCGGCAGAAGTGGAGATGACCATTGCGTAGTTCTTGTTGAGTTCTACTTCTTCCAGACAGCAGATACGCGGATTTTCCTTGCCGACATCTTCCAAAGGTATGAATTCATAGAAAACACCGTAATCAATCATCAGCAGCATAGCCGGATCGTTCGGGTCGTTCTGTGTGCCGAAATAGCCTTCGGAGGCATTATATGTCTCGACATAGTGCATCTTGGAACTTTTGATGACTTGTCTGTATTGTTCCCGATAAGGAGTAAAAGCCACTCCGCCATGGAAGAATACTTCCAGATTGGGCCATACTTCTTCCAATGACTGTTTTCCGGTTTTTTCAAGTATATGTTTGACAAGTACCAGCATCCAGGACGGCACACCCGAAAGATTGGTGACATTGGCATGGATTGTACTGTTGGCTATGGCCTCCATCTTAGGTTCGAACTCGCTCATCAAGGCAATTTCCTTGCTTGGCACACGGATATAGTTGACCAGCGGGTGTACATTCTGTATCAGAATGGCGGATAAATCACCTACCAGGCTATGGTTGGAGTTCAGGTTGGGGCTGTGGCTACCGCCGAGAATCAATCCTTTTCCGGAAAAAAAACGGCTTTCGGGATTGATTCCCAAATAGATGGCAACAGCATCTTTCCCGCCTTGATAATGAGTGTCTTGCAGAGACTCTTTGCTGACCGGAAGGAATTTGCTTTTATCGTTGGTCGTTCCCGAAGACTTGGCAAACCAGCGTATTTCCGATGGCCAGAGCAGATTTTGCTCACCGGCACGCAAGCGGGCTACATAAGGTTTGATTTCTTCGTAAGTCTGTATGGGAAGGCGTTTTTTGAAATCTTCATAAGTACGAATAGAGGCATAGTCATATTTCTTTCCCCATTCCGTATTGGCGGCCATGCGTACCAAACGTTTCAGGACACCTGCCTGCAACTCACCTGCATGTTCGGTGTACAGTTCGATTTCTTTCAAGCGGGGGGCGAAGTATACTTTATTCAGAAGTTTTGTAATATTCATCGTTCTTATCGAAATCTGTTTAAGTGTGCAAAATTAATCTTATTTATCGGCATCTCTATCTTTTTTCTCTTTTTTTTCTATCTTTACGTCCGTATAGGTGAAAAGAACCGTAATTTAAACTAAAACATCATGAGAATCGGTATTTTGACTTCAGGCGGGGATTGCCCCGGTATCAATGCGACTATCCGCGGCGTTTGCAAAACAGCTATCAATCATTATGGAATGGAAGTAATAGGTATTCATAGCGGTTTTCAAGGATTATTGACAAAAGATGTGGAGTCGTTTACGGACAAGTCTCTGTCCGGGTTATTGAACTTGGGCGGTACGATGTTGGGTACTTCCCGTGAAAAGCCGTTCAAGAAAAACGGGGTGGTATCCGATGTAAATAAGCCTGCTTTGATAGAACGGAATGTTAAGGAACTGGGGCTGGACTGTATTGTCTGTATCGGCGGTAACGGTACGCAGAAAACGGCTGCTAAGTTGGCTGCCATGGGCTTGAATATAGTTTCCGTACCTAAAACCATTGATAATGATATTTGGGGGACTGATTTTTCTTTCGGCTTTGACTCTGCCGTTAGTATTGCTACGGATGCCATAGACCGGTTACACTCTACCGCCAGTTCGCACAAGCGGGTGATGGTGATAGAAGTGATGGGGCATAAAGCCGGCTGGATTGCGTTGTACTCTGGTATGGCTGGTGGCGGTGATGTGATTTTGATTCCCGAACTTTCTTATAATATTCATAATATAGGTGATACGATTTTGAACCGTCTGAAGAAGGGAAAACCTTATTCCATCGTTGTGGTTGCCGAGGGAATTCAGACGGACGGCAAGAAACGTGCAGCCGAATATATCGCACAGGAGATTGAATACGAAACGGGTATCGAAACCCGTGAAACGGTTTTGGGGTATATCCAGCGGGGTGGTTCGCCTACGCCTTTTGACCGTAATTTGTCGACCCGCATGGGAGGGCATGCTACGGAGTTGATTGCAGGCGGACAGTTTGGACGTATGGTAACGCTGAAAGGGAATGAAATATCTTCCGCTCCTTTGGGGGAGATAGCCGGAAAGCTCAAATTAGTGACCGAAGACCATGATTTAGTCGTTCAGGGCAAGCGTATGGGGATTTGTTTCGGATGATTTGACTGTATCTTGTGCAGTATCCGTAGGTTCCGTATAATCTGTAGCTTCAAGAACTTCTGATGTCTCTACAGCAGAAGTCTCTTCTGCGACAATTTGGGTTTCCTCTGTTGCCATATTTTCCTTTGCCGCGTGGTTCTGTATCTTGGCTGTTTCAATAGCTTCTTTGAAGGCTTCGTCACTCTTGATTTTCTTCAATGCCATTTGTGCGGCATTTTGCTGTGACTCCTTTTTGGAATAGCCTGTGCCAGTACCGGCAGAAAGGCTCTCTATGCGGACTTCTGTATGGAACATCGGGTTGTAATCCTGGTCGAGGAATTGCTCTATCAACTCAAAGGAAACCTCCATTTTGGTTTTCTGGCTCCATTCGATAAGTTTGGATTTGAAGTTGACTTCCTTGCGCGACATCTTGTCGAGGTCGATGTAGTTCTTGAGGATTTTTTTCTCCATGAACTGCTTGCAGCGTTCATAGCCTTGGTCCAAGTAGATAGCTCCGATAAATGCCTCAAAAGCATTGCCGTACATATAGCTGTTGTGCGATGAAGAACGGGTGGAATATTTGACAAGTTTGTCCAGTCCTATCTCCACAGCCAGTTTGTTTAGAGTTTCCCGTTGCACGATTTTAGAACGGGTATTGGTAAGAAAGCCTTCCCTGCGTCCTTCAAAGTGCTTATATACTATATCACCGACAATGGCATCCAAAATGGCGTCGCCTAAAAATTCCAGTCGCTCGTTGTTTAACGGACGTCCTTTTTCGGAACGGATGGAAGTGGATTTGTGAAGCAGTGCTTGCTCATAGAACCGGATGTTACGGGGAAAGAATCCGAGTATCTTATAAAAACAAAAATAAGACTCTCTGTCCTTATGGAATAAGAGCCTTATTTTATCTATTTGATTACGTAACACGACCGTATTATTCTGCGTATTTCTTGAAAATAACACATGCGTTATGACCGCCGAATCCAAACGTGTTGGACAAAGCTACATTCACTTCACGCTTCTGAGCCTTGTTGAACGTAAAGTTCAGGTCATAGTCGATGTTTTCGTCGTTATCACCCTCTTCGTGGTTGATAGTCGGAGGAATAATGCCATTTTTGATGGCAAGAATACTTGCGATGGCTTCCACCGCACCGGCAGCACCCAATAAGTGGCCTGTCATGGATTTGGTTGAACTGATGTTCAACTCATAAGCATGCTTGCCGAATACTTCCTGGATAGCTTTCACTTCCGAAATATCACCAACAGGAGTAGATGTACCATGAACGTTGATGTAATCTACTTCTTCGGGTTTCATTTCTGCATCTTCCAATGCGTTTCTCATTACCAGTTTGGCTCCCAGACCTTCCGGGTGGGAAGCTGTCAGGTGATGCGCATCGGCAGACATACCTACGCCGGCAACCTCTGCATAAATCTTGGCACCACGTGCTTTGGCGTGTTCCAGTTCTTCAAGAACCAGACAGCCGCCGCCTTCACCCATGATGAAACCGTCGCGGCTTGCGCTGAACGGGCGGGATGCAGTCTCCGGAGAGTCATTGCGGGTAGATAAAGCGTGCATAGCGTTGAAACCACCTACACCGCAGGCTGCGATAGCAGCTTCCGAACCACCGCTGATGATGGCATTTGCCTTACCCAAACGGATGAGGTTGAATGCATCGGCAATGGCATTGGTAGAAGTGGCGCATGCAGAACAAGTCGCATAGTTAGGACCATGAAAACCGTACAGGATAGAAATTTGTCCGGCGGCAATATCCGAAATCATCTTGGGGATGAAGAACGGATTGAACTTAGGACCATTTTCTTTATGGAGGGCATAGTTACCTGCTTCTTCTTCAAATGTACGGATTCCACCAATACCGGCGCCGAAGATGACACCGATCTTGTTCAAATCCTCATTTTCGACATCAAGACCGGAATCTTCTACCGCTTGCTTGGCTACACCGATGGCATATTGGGTATACAAGTCCATCTTGCGTGCCTCTTTGCGGTCGATATATTGATTGGCATCAAAGTTTTTCACCTCGCATGCGAATTGGGTCTTGAAAAGTGATGCGTCGAAATGAGTAATAGGTCCTGCTCCACTAACCCCATTCACGAGATTTTCCCAGAATTCGGGTACTGTGTTGCCAATGGGAGTAATGGCGCCAAGACCTGTTACTACAACTCTTTTTAATTCCATACTAAGATATGAATGGATTAAGATTACTTAGCGTGTTCTTCGATGTAAGATACAGCATCACCTACAGTACCAATCTTCTCAGCTTGGTCATCAGGAATAGAGATACCGAATTCTTTTTCGAATTCCATGATAAGTTCTACAGTGTCAAGAGAATCTGCTCCCAAATCGTTAGTGAAGCTAGCTTCGTTAGTAACTTCTGATTCTTCAACGCCTAATTTGTCGACGATAATCGCTTTCACTCTTGATGCAATTTCAGACATAACTTTAAGTTTTTAATTAATAATTAGTTTTATTTCTTTAAATTTGCGGTGCAAAGGAATGAATATTTATCGTTCCTCGCAAATATTTGATGAATTAAATGCACCTTTTTGCACATTTTTCACGATTTTGTGCAGGATTTGGAGGGTTTATGAGTAAAAACATTGCTATTTTCGCTTCCGGCAACGGGACAAATGCAGAGAATATCATCCGTTATTTCCAAAATAGCGAATTGGTGAACGTAAAGCTGGTTTTGGCTGATAGGGAGACTGCCTTTGTTTTGGAACGTGCACGTAGACTGAATGTTCCGTTTGCCTGTTTGGGTAAGGCCGCATGGGCGGATGGTACGGCTGTCTTGTCTTTGTTGGAAGACGAAGGAGTCGATTTTATTGTCCTTGCCGGTTTCCTTGCACGTGTGCCGGACTGTATCTTGCATGCTTATCCTAATAAAATTATAAATATTCACCCTTCCTTATTGCCTAAATTTGGTGGTAAGGGAATGTATGGCGGGCATGTGCATGAAGCTGTGGTGGCTGCCGGTGAAACGGAGACCGGTATTACCATACATTATTTGAATGAGCATTTCGATGAGGGCGAAATTATAGTGCAGTACAAATGCCCTGTCCTGCCGCAGGATACGGCAGAAGACGTGGCGAAGAAGGTGCATGCGCTGGAATATGAATATTACCCGAAAGTTATCGGCGGTTTGTTGTCGGAAGTGTGCTGATAACCTTTCGGGATATTATCTTTTGCGGAAAGAAGCGGCATGCTATTCCGGATGATTCAAAATTACGTATGCTTCTTTCTCTCTTCTTAAAGGATAGTCTCCCCGTAACTTCTCAAATAGCTCCGGATGCGTTTTGAGTGCATTGCTGTCTTGTCGGGGATCGTACATTTGTAAATAGGCGGCCGATAGGGTATCTGCTGTAATGCGCGGTTGGCTTGGGGCAGGAGGAATAATCTGATAGTCTGCCTGTATATTGAAATACCGGCATAGGGCATCCAGTGACATGCGGGTTGCATTGGCTTTGCCGTCTGCCGAATAGCCGGCGATGTGTGGCGTGCCGAGGAATATCTTATCCAATAAGGTGAGGTTTATGGCCGGTTCATTTTCCCAGACGTCAATGATAGCATCCGAAACCAGTCCTGTGTCCAAAGCGTTCAGCAGTGCACCGGTCTCGATTATTTCTCCGCGTGAAGTGTTGATGATAACAGGCTTCCGCTTTAGCGATTGGAAAAAGGCGTCGTCGGCGAGATGGCAGGTCTTGTATCTGCCTTCCTTATATAAAGGTACGTGAAAAGTGAGTATGTCGCATTCTTCGGCAAGTGTTTGCAGGGACGAAAAGCCTTGTTTCCCTTCTTTGTCCTCACGGGGAAGGTCGTTCAGTAAAACACGCATCCCCAATTCCTGTGCAACTTTTGCAACTTTGCTGCCTACATTGCCTACTCCGATAATGCCGATAGTAACTTCCGGTAAATTGATACCTTTCAGCGCTTGCAGCAAAATTAAAGATGATTGCAGGTATTGGGCTACGGAGGCGGAATTGCAGCCGGGAGCATTTGTCCATGTGATACCGGCTTCGCGGCAGTATTCCGCATCGATATGGTCGAAGCCGATGGTTGCTGTAGCGATAAACTTAACCTTGCTACCTTCCAGCAATTCCCGGTTGCAACGAGTGCGTGTACGGATAATAAGTGCATCCGCATCTTTCACCAAAGAAGGGGTGAAGTCTTTTCCCGGTGCGTAGACTACTTCATCGGCTATTTTTTCAATGGCTTCCTTTATAAAAGGTATTTTATCATCGACAATTATTTTCATGATGCTTTTGTTTTATTGCAGGCAAAGTTAGAAATAATTCATGAGAACAAACATTTCTGATATAATAATGCATACCTTTGACAGATTGTTTAAAACATAAATTGATATACTGATGAAAACACTGATTGGCTTTGAGGAAATAGAGGATAAGATAATTACTCTTCGCGGGCAGAAGGTTCTTTTGGACAGGGATGTTGCCATTTTGTATGGGGTGGAAACGAAACGTGTGAATGAAGCCCTTAGAAACAACCTTGATAAATTTCCCAAGGATTATTGTTTTACGTTGCAAGTATCTGAAAAACAGTATCTGGTCGAAAATTTCGACCGGTTCTCTGTATTGAAACATTCTACAGTTGAACCTAAAGCTTTTACAGAGAAAGGTCTTTATATGCTTGCTACCATTCTGAAAAGTTCTCGTGCTACAAATGCAACGTTTACGATTATCGAGACTTTTGCCAAACTGCGCGAACTCTCCCGTACCTTGAACAACCTGCCGGATGCTTCCGAAGAGCAACAGAAATCCTTGTTGGAGAAAAGCGGTGATTTGTTCACCGATTTATTGGACAATAATCTTCAGGCAACAGACTCGGAAACGACGATTGAGCTGAATCTCGCCGTATTGAAAGTAAAGCATACGGTAAAACGGAAAGCGGATAAGGAATAAATGCGGCAAACTGTTTGGCTGTGTGCAAAATATTGTATAGTTTTGTCAACTTGTGGGAATTTTGCAGCTTGTTGAACAAAGACTAATTAATTATATCCAATGAAGTGTATTCATATCATTACTCCTGTAAAGGACTCCATTGAATTGACGTTGCAAACGGTGGAAGCCATTGTTGCATCCGATTTTCAGACGCCGTTTACCTATACCGTATATAATGACTTCAGCACAGAAGAGAACACGGCTAAGTTGCAGGATGCATCCGAAAAGCTGGGCTTTGAATTGGTAAATCTTGCGGAAATAACGGACCATCCCTCACCGAACTATCTGCTGGTATTGCAAATGGCACAGCAACGTGCCATCGAGGCGGAGGCAGGTTTGATAATCGTGGAGTCGGATGTTGTGGTAAAGAAGAATACATTGCAGGCCTTGTTCAACGGAGCGGCAGAACGGGCGGACTGCGGTATTGCCGCTGCCGTCACAGTCGATGAGAAAGGAGAAATCAACTATCCCTATCTTTTTGCGAAAGGTAAGGAAAACCAGGTGTTTCCGGAGAAAAAGCATTGCAGTTTCTGCTGTTCCTTGCTGACATTGAATTTCCTGAAAGCATTCGACTTCCATCAGTTGAATCCTGAAAAGAACTGGCATGATGTAACTGTTTCGCATCAATCTTTGAAAGAAGGGTTTAAGAATTACCTGTTTACTACGTTGCCGGTATTGCATCAGCCCCATGGCAGCCGTCCGTGGAAACAATTGAAATATAAGAATCCGTTGAAATATTATTGGTTGAAGTATACAAAAGGACTGGATAAAATCTGATATGTTTATGAAAAAACCTTTGGTCTCAGTCATCATGCCTGTTTACAATGCGGAAGAGTATCTGGAAGAAGCGGTCGATTCTGTAATTGCTTCTAATTACTCTCCATTGGAACTGATTTTGGTTGATGACGGTTCTGCGGATAGGTCTTATCATCTGGCGCAGCAGCTGGCGGAAAAGGCGGATACGGGTGTGATAAAGGTATATAAGCAGCCTAATGCAGGTCCTTGTGTCGCTCGTAATTATGCGGTTTCTTTGGCGAAGGGAAAATACATTTTTCCATTGGATGCCGATGATAGAGTAGGTCCTGATTTTTTTGCTGAGGCAGTTGACGTAATGGAGGCAGACAATGGCGTGAAAGTAGTATATTCTCATGCTGAATTTTTTGGAGAGCGTACCGGAGAATGGAAATTAGCGCCTTATTCTCGAAGCCTGCTGGCACGTAAGAACATGATACCGATTTCTGCGATGTATCGTAGAAGCGATTGGGTGCGTGTAGGCGGATACTGTAAGGAAATCATAGCTCGTGAGGATTGGGAGTTCTGGATTTCGATATTGAAGAATGGCGGTGAAGTAGTCCGTTTGTCGCAGGTCGGCTTGTATTATCGCGTTCGTTCCGGTTCCAAACGTATTTCAGACCGTGCATTGAAGCGTCATGTGGTGGATACGCTGAATAAGCGGCATCCCGATTTTTTTGTTCGGGAACTGGGCGGTCCGTTGCATTATCAACGTTCCTGGTCGCGATTGTTTAATACATTCTCCCGTATTATTCATCCTCGTCGGATATTTGTTAATCCGGCATTCAAGGAGTTGTCATCTTTTATGCAGGCGTTACCTGTATTTTTTAAGAATGAGGGTACAACTATCTATAAAGGAAGGAATGAATTGAAGCTGTTTGAACGAGGCGGACGCGAGCTCATCGTCAAATCCTATCAAGTGCCCCATCTTATTAATCGGATTGCCTATAACTCATTTCGGGCTTCAAAAGCGCGTCGTTCTTATCGTTACGCTGAGATGCTACGACAGATAGGAGTAGGTACGCCGAAACCAGTCGGTTTTTATTCTACAGGTACGTGGCTGTTGTTCGGTAGTAGTTATTTTGTCAGTTTGAAGTCTGAATGTCCCTATACTTATCGTGATTTTGCAACACATACTTTTGAGCATCAGGAGGAAATACTGCGTGCCATTGCCCGTACTACGGCTACATTGCATGAACATGGTATTTTACATAAAGACTATTCGGCCGGCAATATTCTTTTCACGGATGAAGGGAACGACATTAAGGTTGAGATAATAGATTTAAACCGTATTCGTTTCGGAACAGTGAATATGGAAGAGGGATGCAGGAACTTTGAGCGTTTGCCCGGTACACATGAGGTGTTTGCAATTTTGGCTGACGAATATGCCAAGAGCCGCGGTTTCGATGTGAAAAAATGTTTGGAGTTGATAGAACAGGCACATAAGTAGCAAAGGGAATATAGTTTTGAAAAATAATGTTAATGGTATAATCAGACGCTGATGTTTATATATAAAATCAAAAGTGTCTAAAAGATATATTTAATGGGTGATAGTCTTTTATATAAGCTCCGCAGCGGTAAACCGCCTAAGATATTCTTTTTTTTGAAAGGATATTTGTTGATGTGTATGCCGACTTGTTTTTTCAGGTTATGTCGAAAGCGCTATTTGGCACAGGTAGAAACACGTTCGGATAAGGATTATATATATGAGCGTGTGAATTATTATAATAAAATGCGGCATCCGGTTGCCTTACCGGATAAAACCTTTCACGAACATAAGTTTGGGTATTATATCTTTCTGGATAAGATACGTAAATTTCGTCCTTCCACTTTTCATAAGGTCTACTACTTCGATTTGCAGGATGTGCTTCGTTGGTTCAGTCAGAAACTTCGTATAGGTTACATTCCCGGTGATGTTTATTTCACCCCGGAGTTCCCTGCTATTGTGAAAAGCAGGTTGCTGAAAAACGACAATGAATATTCAGTTCTTCTTAAACTGGACAAACTACGCCATTTTATGTTTGTGAATGATCCGGTCCCTTTCTCAGGGAAGTCCAATCAGGCTATCTTCCGCGGTAAGATACGTTCGAGCCGTGTCCGTGAGAAATTCCTTCGCATGTATTATGGGTCTGCCATTTGCGACTGTGGTGTGGTAGGCAAGAATGAGGGGTGTCCGGATGAGTGGATGACCTCCAAGAAAACGATTCGCGAGCATTTTGACTATAAGTTTATTATGGCTTTGGAAGGCAATGATGTAGCTTCCAATTTGAAGTGGGTAATGTCGTCCAACTCCATTGCCGTAATGACGCGTCCTACCTGTGAAACCTGGTTTATGGAAGGAAAGCTGATTCCCGATTATCACTATATTGAGATTAAGGATGACCTTTCCGATTTGGAGGAGAAACTGAACTATTACATCGCTCATCCGGCAGAGGCGGAACAGATTGTCGAGCATGCCCATGAATATGTTTCCCAATTTTTCGATGCCGGACGCGAACGGCTGATTTCATTGCTTGTAATGGATAAATATTTTCAGGTAACCAAACAAACGTCAAATTGTTAACACCATTGTATGATACATATTGCTTGTAATATTGATGCTAATTTTATACAGCACTGTGCTGTTACGCTGGTCTCTCTATTTGAGAATAATAAGCGTGCCGATATTTGTGTGCATATTGTAGCTCCGTACCTTTCGGAAGCGGATCAGGCTATTCTACGCAACCTGGCTGCTCCTTATGGCAATGAAGTCTGCTTCTACTATCCTCCGAAAGAGCTGTTGCAATGCTTTTCCATAAAAAAGTTCGGCAAGCGGATTTCCATGGCAACTTATTACCGGTGCATGTTCTCATCTATTCTGCCCGAGAGTTTGGAGAAAGTACTTTACCTGGACTGCGATATTGTAATATTGGGAGATATTTCAGAATTCTGGAACACGGATTTGTCCGGGTGCGGTGCGGCTTGTGTCGAAGATATCGGCAAGGATGAGGATGAGCGTTACGAACGCTTGCACTATGATAAGTCCTGCTCGTATTTCAATGCGGGGGTACTGCTGATTAATCTTGATTACTGGCGGAAACATAAGGTCGATGTGCAGTGTGTGCGGTATTTCGAGACTTATCCGGAGCGTATCCAGTTTAATGACCAGGATTTGCTGAATGTCGTCCTATGCAAGGACAAAGTCTTTGTTCCTTTGAAATGGAACATGCAGGATGGCTTTTATCGCTACGGCATCGACAAGCGGGTGGCCGACTGGCAGGCTTTCCGTGAAGAACTGCTGCATCCTGTCATTCTGCATTATACCAACAAGAAACCCTGGAATTATGACAGTATGCATCCGTTGAGGAATGAATACTATAAATACCTGGATATGACGCCCTGGAAAGGGAAACGACCGCTTTCTTCTGTAAAAGAGCGTTTAAAAAGGTACATTAAGTGCGTGCCTTATTTGTTGGGGCTTAGAAAACCCAAATATGTGAACCTCGGCAAGTAGCAGGCTGCGGTTCGGGATGTATCCTATGAAGCTGTTTGATAACTGATTAAGTGAGATGGTAAAAGTTTCTATTGTAATACCTGTTTATAATCGGAAGAATTTCCTGACTGTATGCATAAAAAGTTTGCTTGCACAGTCTTTTGAAGATTTCGAGATATGTCTGGTCGATGACGGAAGTACGGATGGCACCGGGCTTCTGTGTGATGAACTGGCGGAAAAGGATACTCGCATCAGAGTATTGCATGTGCAAAATGGAGGAGCAGCCTATGCGCGTCAAAAAGGGGTGGAGCTGGCAACAGGAGAATGGGTGCTCTTTGTCGACTCTGATGATACCATGCCTGCCGACGCTTTGCAGCGTTTGTTTCAAGTAACGTCGGAAGATACGGATATTGTAGTCGGTTTTTGCAGGAAAAAGCGCTTGTGGCGGGGAAACAGGTTTTCGCCGGCTTGTTACCGTAAGCTTTTAATCAAGGGCAGGTACAACATTTCGGCTACATGGGGAAAGCTGTTCAGGCGCACGTTGTTTGATGAGTACACGCTACGTACACCCCGGGAGATTGTGATGGGAGAAGACATGCTTATGAATCTGCGGTTGGCGTTTGCGTCATCCAAGCCGGTACGTCTGGTTGGCGGAAACAGTGTCTATAACTATATACAACATGGCGGGAATATAACGCATGTATTCAAACTTACGGCTGATTACGAGCACATCTTCCATAAGGAGAGGCTGCAGGCCATTCCCGAAGAAGAACATGCCCGCTATATGCCTGTAATGATTTACCGCAGGCTGAGGATGTTGCGCCGCATTCTGCGGTGTGCGCAAAAAGACAATACGGTTGAAGAGCTGCGGACTTCTGCTTTTGTGAAAGAGCTGCTTGCAGATATTCATGATACCCGTTATACATTCTGGTGTTATCCGCACTGGAGGCTTTGGCAATTTCTCGCAAGTGCGGGTAAGTAAGGCGGAATCATAAACTCTCTTTTTCCCACAGCTTTAATGCCGCTGCCACCGTATCGTCCATGTCTGCATACGTATATTGCGCCAGTCTACGCCGAAAAGCACTTGCTCCTGTTGCTGTGCAAATTCTTGATATTTCCTGGGAATCAGGATGCTATTTTCGTCGTTTACCGGATAATAAGGCTCTTTCCCCTGTTCAAAATCGTCGGGGTATTCATAGGTGATGACGGTAGAATGTTGTTTGCCGAACTCAAAGTGCTTGTGTTTGATGACACGGGTATAAGGAGTTTCGCGATCGGTATAGTTCACGACTGCATTGTCTTGGAAGTCTTCTATATCCGTGAGGTGTCTGTGTTCGAATCGCAGGCTGAGATATTCCAGGTATCCGCCTGCATAATCGAAGTATTCTTTCCGGCTTTATGAGCCTCATGGGCAAACACGGCTCCGAACAGGCCGCTGCCTACAATCAGGTAATCGTATGGTTTCATTTTCCTTTAGCGTTGTTTTTATCCAGCTACAAAGCTACACAATTATTATCGGGATTGCAGAAAAAGTACCGGTTATTGTGCCGCGTTTTGATAAAAACAGTTGTTTCACATGCAATCGGCTGGTTTTTATCCGCCCGGCGCGCAAAAAAGAACCTGTTCGTTTTATTCTCCCCCTGCTTTGTGCTATCTTTGCGCCCGATACGAACGTAATGAATTAACTGTTTGACCGAATGAAAGAATTCTTCCGACTCCTGCGGCGTTTTGTTCCGCCTTACAAGAAATATCTGATATGGGCATTGTTCCTGAACCTGCTATCGGCTATTCTGAACATATTCTCTTTCGCCCTGATTATCCCTATCCTTCAGATACTTTTCAAGATGGATACCAAGACCTACGAGTTCATTCCCTGGGATGCGGCAGGAATCAATATGAAAGACATAGCGGTCAACAACTTCTATTATTACGTCACCGAGATGATAGCCTCGCAGGGCGGCTCATTGACATTGCTGATTTTAGGCGTTTTCCTGGCGGTGATGACCCTGCTGAAAGCATTCTCCTATTTCGCTTCTTCCGCCGTGATGATTCCCCTCCGCACGGGCGTGGTGCGCGACATCCGTGCGCAAGTGTATAATAAGGTGCTGCACCTGCCGCTGAGTTTCTTTTCCGAAGAACGGAAGGGCGACATCATAGCCCGCATGAGCGGCGACGTTACCGAGGTGGAGACATCCGTAACCAGCTCGCTGGATATGCTGATAAAGAACCCGATACTGATTATAGCCTATTTCGGTACATTGATAGCCATCAGCTGGCAGCTGACGCTGTTCACGCTGCTGGTGCTTCCGGGCATGGGCTGGGTAATGGGTACGGTAGGCAAGAAACTGAAACGGCAGTCGCTGGATGCGCAGGCAAAGTGGAGCGATACCATGTCGCAACTGGAAGAAACCCTGGGCGGATTGCGCATCATCAAAGCTTTCATTGCCGAAAACAAGATGATGGAGCGTTTCAATAAGTGCAGCAACGAATACCGCGATGCCATTAACCGGGTAGCCACCCGTCAGGCATTGGCACATCCCATGAGCGAGTTTCTGGGTACATGCGTCATCGTTATCGTGCTGTGGTTCGGCGGCACGTTGATTTTGAGCAATAGCGCTACTATAGACGCTCCTTCGTTCATTTACTACTTGGTGATACTGTACAGCGTTATCAACCCGTTGAAGGAATTCTCCAAAGCCGGATACAACATTCCCAAAGGACTTGCCTCCATGGAGCGTATCGACAAGATACTCTTTGCGGAGAACCCCATTAAAGAACCCGCCTTGCCGAAACCGCTTTCTTCGCTCAATGATAAGGTGGAGTTCAAGGACATCAGTTTCAGCTACGACGGTTCCCGCCAGGTATTGAAGCATATCAACCTGACCGTGCCCAAAGGCAAGACTATCGCACTGGTAGGACAATCCGGTTCCGGAAAATCCACACTGGTGGATTTACTGCCCCGCTACCACGATGTACAGTCGGGCGAGATACGGATAGACGGGCTTAATATCAAGGATGCGCGCATCGCCGATTTGCGCGGCCTGATAGGAAACGTCAATCAGGAAGCCATTCTCTTTAACGATACTTTCTTCAATAACATTGCTTTCGGCGTAGAGAATGCCACCATGGAGCAGGTTGTGGAAGCTGCCAAGATAGCCAATGCCCACGATTTCATTATGGACACCGAGAAAGGTTACGATACCAATATCGGCGACCGTGGCGGCAAGCTTTCCGGCGGGCAGCGTCAGCGCATCAGCATTGCCCGCGCCATTCTCAAGAATCCTCCCATACTGATTCTGGATGAGGCCACCTCCGCACTCGATACGGAGTCGGAACGTCTGGTACAGGAAGCTTTGGAGCGGTTGATGAAAACCCGCACCACGATTGCCATTGCGCACCGTCTTTCCACAATCAGGAATGCGGATGAAATCTGCGTGCTCTACGAGGGCGAAATCGTAGAACGCGGCAGGCACGAGGAGCTTCTTGCCAAAGACGGCTACTATAAAAAGCTGAATGATATGCAATCTTTGGGATAATACCCCCTCTGTGTTGTTTTTCGTTTTTTCTCGTCACTCATCACCTGTAGCGCTCTATCCCTTTCTCGGAAAGGGATAGAGGAACTGTTGACAACGGTGACGAGCGTGATGACAAATTGTTGGTCGTCACCCTCTGTCGTCATTTTTACCCTTCTTTTCTGTTGTAAAATGCTTATATACAGCTACAAAACGCGCATGATGCAGAACGTGTTAACAGCGGTTAAAATCCTCTGTTTTCAGGGGCGGAGCATCCCAATCTCTGCGTTTTAATGTGACTGTTGCCCGTTGGTTTTGTCGTTTTGGCGCATGTATAATATAGGAAAGCCTGATGCAAAACCTCGTTTTCCAACTGCGGGCTCCCCGGTTGCCGGCTGCGGGCCGTACGGTTGCCGTATGCGGGCTGTCGGGCCCGCAATTGCGGGACGAAGTTTCAGTAGAAGGATAAGGCTGTTTTTGTAGTGGCGTAACGGCATTATCCCCCGTGTATGCGAGGGTTTTGTCATGGGGATATGGGTGTTCCGCCCTGTTATTTTCTTCCGAAGTCCGCGGGTATTTCTCCCCACTGCCTGGTTTCCCATTTCAGGATAGGGGTGGAGTAGGTGTTTTCACGCAGCCACTTCTCGGCGCGCTCTATCAGCAGGAAAAGTTGTTCGGTTTTGGAGTCGCGGGGTAGCTTGGTCTTGCATTTCTTCTGTTTGACCCAACCGATGGCATTGACGCTGTCGCTGTAAATAGGCATGTCGAAGCCTTTTTGCTTCAGTAGGGCAAGGCCATGCACGATGGCAAGAAACTCTCCGATGTTGTTGGTGCCGTACACGGGACCGTAGTGGAAAACCTGCTGGCGGCTGGCAACGTGTACTCCCCGGTACTCCATTGCTCCGGGATTTCCGCTGCATGCGGCATCTACGGCAAGACTGTTTTCGAGGACGGCGGCGGGGTAGGGAGCGTCTGCATTTTGAGACGGCTTGGATGGCGTGCTGCCTGCGGATGTATTGCGCTTGATGTAATCGTAGGGTGAAGCGGCAAAGGCTTGCTCTGCTTCCTCACGGGTGTCGAACGATTTGAACTTTGCCCCCTCATAGCCTTTGGTCTGTAGCTGGCATTCGGTCCAGGATGTATAAATGCCCGGAGTGACGCCTGCCCATACAACGTAGAATTTCTCTTTTTTCATAACTGCGGCAAAGGTACGAATATATTTCACAAATGCGAACAATCGGCTCCGTTCGCTTGTTCTTTTAATTTGAGGAGAAGTGGGAAGTAAAAAAAGAATATCGGTTCAGTCCCTTGACTTTGTAATTTTATATAACTCATTTATCCTTAATAAAAAACAGACAATAAAATAAAAAGATATGAAGAGAACATTTGCAGAAGCGTTGGAACACCGGCGCAGTTATTATTCCATAGGTAGCGACTCTCCTGTTTTGGATGAGGAAGTGGTGCATATTATCCGTACGGCGGTGAAGAACGTACCGTCGGCCTTTAATTCGCAGTCAACAAGAATCGTCCTGCTGCTGGGCGACGAGCATAAGAAACTATGGGATATTGTAAAAAATACGTTGAAGCAGCGCATTTCGCCTGAGGCTTTTGCAAAGACGGAAGCTAAGATTGACGGCTGCTTTGCTGCCGGGCATGGCACTGTGCTTTATTTTGAGGACACGACGGTTGTAAAGAAATTGCAGGATGCGTTTCCCTCTTACAGTGAAAATTTCCCGACTTGGTCGCAGCATACATCGGCCATGCACCAGCTGGCTATCTGGACCATGCTGGAAGATGCGGGCTTAGGAGCTTCCTTGCAGCATTACAACCCGCTGATTGACGACGAGGTGCGCCGTACCTGGAACTTGCCGGAGAACTGGATGCTGATAGCCGAAATGCCTTTTGGCACGCCCACTGCCGAACCCGGCGAAAAGGAGTTCGGGGAGTTGAGCGAGCGAATTAAAATTTTCCGCTGATTGTGAGGTAGTCTCACTGTAGAATTGCTTATCTTTGTACACAAACGGTAAGCAATTATGATACGTATCTTTCTGACCGGTTACATGGGAGCCGGTAAAACAACTTTAGGTAAGGCTTTTGCCCGCGAACTGAATGTACCTTTCATCGATTTGGACTGGTACATCGAGGAACGTTTTCACAAATCCATCCGTGAACTGTTCGTCGAGCGGGGAGAGGCCTCTTTTCGTGAATTGGAGCGGAATATGCTGCACGAGGTGTCCGAGTTTGAGGATGTCATTATCTCGACCGGCGGCGGCACGCCCTGTTTCTTCGACAATATGGACTACATGAACGGACACGGGCAGACCGTGTTCCTGGATGTACATCCCGATATACTGTTCAACCGTTTGCGGGTGGCAACCCATCAGCGCCCCATCCTGCAGGGAAAGACGGACGAGGAGCTGCGCGCCTTTATTGCGGACGCATTGGAGAAACGCGCCCCTTTCTACGTGCAAGCCCGCTACCGTTTCGATGCAGGACATCTGGAAAGCAGGCGGCAGATTGCCGGGTCCGTGCAGCAGTTGCGTAGCCTGCTGGGCGTTTAATCTCTTGTAAATGTGTGTTTTTCGCCCTAAAAGGCAAGATGTTCCAGATTTATATGTATTTTTGTACCCCTTTTTTATAAATAAACTACTAAAACAGCAGAGTAACAAGAAATGAGAAAATGGCGTATTGAAGATTCGGAAGAGCTGTACAACATTACAGGTTGGGGCACTTCGTACTTTGGTATCAATGACAAAGGTCATGTTGTAGTAACACCGCGTAAGGACGGCGTCGGCGTCGATTTGAAAGACCTGGTCGACGAATTGCAACTGCGTGACGTGACGGCGCCCATGCTGGTGCGCTTTCCCGACATTCTTGACAACCGGATTGAGAAGATTTCCTGTTGTTTCAGACAAGCGGCGGAAGAGTACGGCTACAAGGCGGAGAATTTTATTATCTATCCCATTAAGGTGAATCAGATGCGTCCGGTGGTCGAGGAGATTATCAGCCACGGCAAGAAATTCAATCTCGGACTGGAAGCAGGCTCCAAACCCGAACTGCATGCGGTGATTGCCATCAATATGGACTCCGACTCGCTGATTATCTGCAACGGATACAAGGATGAGAGCTACATAGAGCTTGCTTTGCTGGCGCAGAAGATGGGAAAACGCATCTTTCTCGTAGTAGAGAAAATGAATGAGCTGAAGCTGATAGCCAAAATGGCGAAGCAGTTGAATGTAAAGCCCAATATCGGCATACGCATCAAGCTGGCTTCGTCGGGAAGCGGCAAGTGGGAAGATTCGGGCGGCGATGCAAGCAAGTTCGGACTGTCGTCCAGCGAATTGCTCGAAGCGCTCGACTTCATGGCAAGCAAAGGCATGCAGGACTGCCTGAAGCTGATACATTTCCACATCGGAAGCCAGGTAACGAAAATCCGTCGTATCAAAACCGCTCTGCGTGAAGCGTCGCAGTTCTATGTGCAGTTGCACAACATGGGATTCAACGTGGAATTCGTGGACATCGGCGGCGGCCTGGGAGTGGATTATGACGGAACGCGCTCGTCCAACAGCGAGGGCAGCGTAAACTATTCCATTCAGGAGTATGTGAACGACTCCATTTCTACTCTGGTGGATGCCAGCGACAAGAATGGCATTCCCCATCCCAATATCATTACGGAGAGCGGACGCGCTTTGACGGCGCATCATTCCGTACTTATATTCGAGGTGCTGGAAACCACCAATCTGCCCGAATGGGACGACGATGAAGAGGTGACCGAAAACGACCACGAACTCTTGCGGGAGCTTTACGGCATTTGGGATACACTGAACCAGAACAGGATGCTGGAAGCCTGGCACGATGCGCAGCAGATACGCGAAGAGGCGCTCGATTTGTTCAGCCACGGCATCGTGGACCTGCAGACCCGCGCCAAGATTGAGCGTCTGTATTGGTCTATCATGCGCGAAGTGAACCAGATAGCCGGCGGACTGAAGCATGCGCCCGATGAATTCCGCGGTCTTCCCAAACTGCTGGCGGATAAGTATTTCTGTAACTTCTCGCTCTTCCAGTCCCTGCCGGACTCCTGGGCGATAGACCAGATATTCCCCATCATGCCTATCCAGCGTCTGGACGAACGGCCGGACCGGACGGCTACCTTGCAGGACATTACCTGCGATTCGGACGGTAAGATTGCCAACTTTATCTCTACCAAGAACGTGTCCCATTACTTGCCGGTACACTCCTTGAAGAGTAAGGAACCCTATTATGTGGGTGTGTTCCTGGTGGGTGCCTATCAGGAAATTCTCGGCGATATGCACAATCTGTTCGGCGATACGAATGCGGTGCACGTATCCGTGAGCGATAAGGGGTATACGATAGAGCAGGTTATCGACGGTGAGACGGTGGCGGAAGTGCTGGATTACGTGCAGTACAGTCCGAAGAAGCTGGTGCGTACTTTGGAGACCTGGGTGAGCCAGTCGGTAAAGGAAGGACGCATCTCCCTGGAAGAAGGCAAGGAATTTTTGTCTAATTACCGTTCCGGTTTGTACGGATATACATATTTGGAATAATGAGAGAGAAACTGACTGTAATCAAGGTGGGTGGCAAAATCGTGGAAGAGGAAGCCACCCTCTGCAAGTTGTTGGATGACTTTGCCGCCATCGAAGGATATAAAGTCCTGGTGCACGGCGGCGGACGTTCGGCAACGAAAATCGCAGCCCTGTTGGGTATTGAAAGCAAAATGGTGAATGGACGCCGCATCACCGATGCCGAGACTTTGAAGGTGGTGACAATGGTGTATGGCGGATTGGTGAACAAGAACATAGTGGCCGGTTTGCAGGCACGAGGCGTGAATGCGCTCGGCCTGACGGGTGCGGACATGGACGTGATCCGTTCCGCGAAGCGTCCGGTAAAGGATGTGGACTATGGTTTCGTGGGCGATGTGAAGCAGGTGAACGGAGCGTTCCTGAGCGAACTCATCCATAAAGGCGTTGTTCCGGTAATGGCCCCGCTGACACACGACGGCGAGGGACACATGCTGAATACGAATGCCGATACGATTGCCGGAGAAACGGCCAAAGCCTTGTCCGGACAGTTTGACGTGACGCTGGTATATTGCTTCGAGAAAAAAGGCGTGTTGCGCGACGAGAATGACGACGACAGCGTGATTTCCCGGATTACTCCGGAAGAATTTAAGCAGTATGTTGCCGAAGGGGTTATCCAGGGCGGCATGATTCCCAAGCTGGAGAATTCTTTCGAGGCTTTGAATGCCGGAGTCGCGGAAGTTGTAATCACCTTAGCCTCAGCTATAAACAGTGATGGCGGAACCCGTATCAAAAAATAAATCAAAAAAAAGTGGTGGCAGACTGTAACTTTCCGTTTGCTGAACCGTCAATTAATTAGAGATGCAGGAAATCAGTTTTCGTAATGACATTCTCCCTCTGAAAGACAAGCTCTTTCGGTTGGCCCTGAGGATTACATTCGACCGGGCGGAAGCGGAAGATGTTGTGCAGGAAACACTGATTAGGGTATGGAACAAGCGCGACGAGTGGACGCAGTTCGGTTCTGTCGAAGCCTATTGCCTGACAGTGGCAAGGAATCTGGCGATAGACCGCAGCGAAAGGAAAGACGCCCGAGCGGTGGAACTTACCCCCGATATGGAAGAGGCTTCCGAAGCATCGGGCCCTTACGAAAGGCTGGTGAATAAAGAACGAATGGCTCTGATACACCGCCTGATAAACGAACTTCCCGAAAAGCAGCGGCTGATTATGCAACTGAGGGATATGGAAGGTAAGAGCTACAAGGAGATTGCGGTTGTCCTGAGTCTGACAGAGGAACAGGTGAAAGTGAACCTCTTCAGGGCAAGGCAAAAGGTTAAACAACGGTTTATTGATATAGAAGGTTATGGACTTTAAATATATAGAACAACTTTTAGAACGTTATTGGCAGTGTGAGACTTCTCTCGAGGAAGAAGCGCAGTTGCGTACTTTCTTTACAGAAGAGGACGTTCCCGAACACTTGTCGCGTTATAAGGATTTGTTTGTATATCAGCAACTTCAGCAGGAAGAGTATCTGGGTGCGGATTTCGATGCACGGGTGCTTGCCGAGATTGAAGCTCCGGTTGTGAAAGCCAGGCGCATGACATTGACGGCGCGCTTCATGCCGTTGTTTAAAGCCGCAGCCGCAGTGGCAGTGGTGCTTTCATTGGGCAATGTGATGCAACATTCGTTCTTTGCCGATGTAAGAGAGGTGGCTGCCGCCGATACTATCGGCAAACAAATTTCCGCTCCGTCGGTCGCCCTTTCGGGGGATAGGGCCGCAACGCACGAGAAGCAGATATTGGATAGTCTGCATCGTGTAAGCAAGGAGAAGGAAAGCAGACAGTAGATATTTTCATTTGCTTTTAAAATAACATTTTCATTTGCTTTAAATATAATATAGTTAGTGTGCTTTTATTAAAACAAAAACAGAGGCTGTGAAGTTTCAATTCTCTCAAAATTTTATAGAAACTAACTAAGATAAATGGGACGCCGCGTGATGCAGCGTCCCTTTTATTATTGTTGGGGGGAGCGGAAAGTTGCCCCCCTACAGTGTATATGGAATCAGAGCTTGTATAATCCCTTCTTGGGGAAGTCCAGTTCCGGATTGCCTTTATAGCCGATGTTTCCGCTGCCGCTGGTACGTGCTTTCAGGAAGTCGGTGGCGTGGCATTTGATGTCTCCCGAACCGGATACGCTTGCCGAAACGCGTTTTGCCTGCAGGCCGGATGCAAACAGGTCGCCCGAACCCGCTACACGGTAATCGGCTTCCTGGGAAGTTCCCGTCAATACTGCCGTGCCCGATCCTGCCACGGATGCTTCGGTGCCGGCGGCCGATACGTTGTCAAGCTTCAAATCTCCGGAACCGGCTATGGATGCCGTGAGATTGGCGCAAGTGATGTTGCTGCCTTCTATGTCGCCCGACCCTGTCACGGATACGTTAAGATTGCCGGTGCAGGTTATGTTGTCCGCGTCGATGTCTCCCGAACCCGCTACGGATACTTTCAGGTTGTCTGTTTTCAGTCCGTTGGCTAACTTTACATTACCAGAGCCGGCAACGGAGATGTTGTTGAGTGTCTCGGAAGAGACGCGTATCTCCAGCTTGTTATAAGATACGCTGACGCCTTTCTTGAACTTGATATTCAAGGTGTTGTTGGCAACGTTGATGTCCAGAAGGTCTACGATATTGTCGGACGTATATATCTCTACTTGGGGCTTTCCCGCCTTTTGGGTGTAGATAACATCCGGACTGCCTGCCAGGTTCACACCGGTGAAGTTGTCTACTTTGATAGCTTTGGTTACATAATTCTTGCTTGCTTTGACTGTTTTTCCGTTGAATAGACCGGAGTTGTAGTTGCAGGTGCAAGCTGTTGTGTTTAATGCGAAGATACCTGATACGATGATTGCTGTTAATGTTTTCATGTTCAATTTATTTTAAGTTTTCTTGTTCATTAGACGTAGTCTTCTTTCAAAAAGTTGCAGGGATTATGACTTTTTACCGGGAACTTCTTGTTGCCGGTTCTTGTTCAAATTCTATGCCATAAGCATAAATCTTTGTTTATTAGGATGTAATGAAGAGAATACGGTGTCCGCTTTTGAACACATTGTTCGTTTTTGGTAGACAGCCGTTTGCTTTTTCGGACGATTCTTCGTTCTTTTGCCCTTATTTCAAGGAGGAAAGAACAGATGATAACGGAGCATGTTTTAGAGGATAAGGAGCTGGGACGTTTGTTGGTACGGGTGAATGTCCGTGCCCGGCGTCTGACTTTTCGTACGCGTGAGGATGCCATTCATGTAACTGTTCCGCCGGGCACAACCATCGGGGAGGTAAAGAATGCTGTGGAGCAACTGCGTCCCCGGTTGAGGGCCGCCCGAGAGAAGCAAAGCCGTCCGCTGATTGACTTGGATTATCGGATTGATACGGAATTCTTCAAGTTGAGTTTGGTCGGCGGAGAACGCGACCGTTTCCTTTCGCGCTCGGAACTGGGGGAGATGCAGATTATCTGTCCGCCGGATGCAGACTTCTCAAATAAGGAGTTGCAGGCTTGGCTGCGTAAAGTGATTGAGGAAGCCTTGCGGCGTAATGCCAAGATTATTCTTCCGCCTCGGCTTTATGCACTCTCGTTGCGGCATAATCTTCCTTATAAGAGTGTGAAAATAAACTCCAGCAGCGGGCGTTGGGGAAGTTGTTCCGCCCGTGGAAACATCAATCTGTCCTATTTCCTTGTCCTATTGCCCAAACACTTGATAGACTATGTGCTGCTGCACGAGTTGGCGCATACCCGTGAAATGAATCATGGCGAGCGCTTTTGGGCGTTGCTTGATGGCATGACGGATGGCAAGGCGCAACTGCTGCGCAGCGAGCTGAGAAAGTATAGGACAGACTTCTGAAGCAGGCCGGTTATAGTGGGAGAGGCACGGAAGCGGGCTACTGTGCCAGCAGTTTCACTTCATCGCCGTCTTTTTCAAAACGATAGTTACCGCCTTTTTCGCTCAACTCAAACAGAGAAAGTCTGTCGGTTGCCTTGTCCACTATCATCAGTGCGCTTTGCTCGGCAAACCGTTTTACCTCGATATTGAAAGGCTCTTCACCGATGCGCCGGTCTGCCAGTACGCTGTCATTGAGAAGGATGGAGATGGAATCGCCGGCAAAACCTTTCACCAAAGTGATGTTGTAGGTTTCGGCAAAATGGCGTTCGCCCTCTTTCTGCCGTTGCAGGCGCATGCTCATGTAGACGAAGATAACGACAACGAATATTACGGCAAAAGCAAGGATGCCGTTGCCTATCATGAATTGTTTGTTGGTATTCAGGTGATGTGCCATGACGATTGAGTTTAAAGAACCCTGCAAATGTAGTGATTAATTTTGAATGGAAGATAAATTCGGGCAGGAGTGCTAAATATTCTTTTTTTCTCCTATTATTTTGTAGTCGAACAGATTATTTATATCTTTGCAACCGAAACGGATGAAAGGTGGAGGGGCGATTGAGCTCCTCTTTTTTGTTCCTAATGGTTAATCTATGATAGAAAAGAAAACAGTTTGTCAGATTGTAGACGAGTGGCTGGAAGATAAGGAGTACTTCCTGGTGGAGGTCATAATCAGCCCGGATGACAAGATTGTGGTGGAGATAGACCACAAAGAAGGTGTTTGGATTGAGGATTGTGTAGAGTTGAGCCGCTACATAGAGTCCCGGTTGAATCGTGAGGATGAGGATTACGAACTGGAAGTCGGTTCCGCCGGTATCGGACAACCGTTTAAAGTGCTGCAACAGTACGTCAACCACATCGGCAAGGAAGTGGAAGTATTGGCAAAAGACGGCCGCAAGCATTGCGGAGTGTTGAAAGATGCCGACGAGCGGCAGTTCACCGTTACTGTTCAGAAGAAAGTGAAAGAGGAGGGAGCCAAGCGTCCTAAAATGGTGGATGAGGATCTGACCTTTACATACGAAGAGATAAAATATACTAAATACTTAATTAGTTTTAAATAAGACTATGGCCAAGAAAGAAGAAACTATCAGCTTGATAGATACCTTTTCGGAATTTAAAGAACTGAAGAATATTGATAGAACCACCATGGTGAGCGTGCTCGAAGAGTCGTTCCGCAGTGTGATTGCAAAGATGTTCGGAACCGATGAGAATTACGACGTGATTGTGAACCCGGACAAGGGTGACTTCGAAATATGGCGTAATCGTGAAGTTGTGGCGGATGAGGACCTTGAAAACCCGAACCTGCAGATTTCTTTGAGCGAAGCCCGGAAGATTGACGCTTCGTACGAGGTGGGAGAGGAAGTGACGGATGAGGTGAACTTTGCGAAGTTCGGCCGCCGTGCTATTCTGAACTTGCGCCAGACATTGGCTTCCAAGATTTTGGAACTGGAAAAAGACAGTATTTACAATAAATACATTGATAAGGTGGGTACTATTATCAATGCAGAGGTTTACCAGATTTGGAAAAAGGAAATGTTGCTGCTCGATGACGAAGGCAATGAACTGCTGTTGCCCAAGACCGAACAGATTCCGAGCGACTTCTACCGTAAGGGTGAGACTGCCCGCGCCGTGGTAGCTCGCGTCGACAACAAGAACAACAATCCGAAGATTATCCTGAGTCGTACGTCGCCCGTTTTCCTGCAACGTCTGTTCGAGATGGAAGTACCCGAAATCAATGACGGACTGATTACTATCAAGAAGATTGCCCGTATTCCCGGTGAGCGTGCCAAGATTGCCGTTGAGTCATACGATGACCGTATCGATCCGGTAGGCGCCTGCGTCGGTGTGAAGGGTAGCCGTATTCATGGTATTGTCCGCGAGCTTCGCAACGAGAATATCGATGTTATCAACTATACGTCGAATATCCAGTTGTTTATACAGCGCGCCCTCAGCCCTGCCAAAATCTCTTCCATCCGTCTGAACGAGGAAGAGCACAAGGCGGAAGTCTTCCTGAAACCGGAAGAGGTGTCGCTGGCTATCGGTAAAGGCGGTTTGAATATCAAGCTGGCCAGTATGTTGACTGAGTACACCATTGACGTGTTCCGCGAATTGGATGAAGCGGTAGAGGATGAAGATATCTACTTGGATGAATTCCGCGATGAGATTGACGGTTGGGTAATCGATGCCATCAAGGCTATCGGTATTGATACCGCCAAGGCTGTGTTGAATGCACCGCGCGAGATGTTGATTGAAAAGACTGACCTGGAAGAGGAAACGGTGGACGAAGTATTACGCATTTTGAAATCGGAGTTTGAAGAAGGGGAAAATTAGTGATTAGGGGTTAGTGATAAGTGATTTTTGGTATGTATAATAAAATCATCACTAAACACTAATCGCTAACCCCTAATCGCTAATCACTAACCACCACTTCTTTCTCCATTATTCATTAAATTAAAGTATGACGATAAGGTTAAATAAAGTAACAAGAGATTTAAATGTAGGAATCACGACGGTAGTTGAGTTCTTGCAAAAGAAGGGATATGCCATTGAAGCAAATCCCAATACGAAGATTACCGACGAGCAGTACGACTTGCTTGTGAAAGAGTTTAGTACAGATAAGGATCTTAAATTGAAAACGGAGCGTTTCATTCAGGAACGTCAGAGTAAGGAACGCAACAAGGCATCGGTGGCTATTGACGGTTATGACAAGGAAGCACAGGAAAAGCCGAAAACCGAAGAGGTGGTAAAGGCTGTGGTTCCCGAAGATGTACGTCCGAAGTTTAAGCCTGTCGGGAAGATTGATTTGGATAAACTGAATCGCAAACATACTGTGGAAAAAGAGGAAGAAGCGGTGGAACCGGAGATGCCGGTGGTTGAAGAAGTAAAGGTGGAAGAACCTGCACCTGTTGTCGAGGCTCCGAAACCGGAACCCGTTCCCGAACCTCAGCCCGAGCCGACACCTGCTCCGGTGGTTGAACCTGCTCCGGCGGCAGAAGAAGAAAAACCTGCGCCGGTGGCTGCAGAACCCGTATCGGTTTCTAACGAAGAGCCTGCTCCCGTTGCAACCGAAGAGGCTGTTTCGGAAAATAAAGAAGAAAAAGAAGAAATATTCAAAATACATCAGCCTGAGTTTGTATCGAAGATTAACGTCATCGGACAAATAGACCTCGCTGCGCTGAATCAGTCTACACGTCCGAAGAAGAAATCGAAAGAGGAAAAGCGCAAGGAGCGTGAAGAAAAAGAAAAGCAGCGTCAGGATCAGAAGAAGCTGATGAAGGAAGCCATTATCAAGGAGATTCGTCGTGACGATAATAAGACGAAAGATGGCAACGATGCCAATGGCAAGAAAAAGCGCGTCCGCATTAACAAGGAAAAGGTGGATATCAACAATGCATCCAACTTCCAGCGTGGCGGAAACGATCGTCTGAAAGGCGGCCAGCAAGGGGGTAATAACCAACAAGCCGGTAAGAACAAGAATAAAGACCGCTTCAAGAAACCTGTAATCAAGCAGGAAGTAAGTGAAGAGGATGTGGCAAAGCAGGTAAAGGAAACTTTGGCACGCCTCACTTCCAAAGGCAAGAATAAGGGTGCGAAATACCGTAAGGAGAAACGTGACATGGCATCCAGCCGTATGCAGGAGCTGGAAGACCAGGAAATGGCGGAAAGCAAGATATTGAAGCTGACCGAGTTCGTGACTGCCAATGAGTTGGCGAGCATGATGGATATTTCCGTTACGCAGGTTATCGCTACTTGTATGAGCATCGGTATGATGGTTTCCATCAACCAGCGTCTGGATGCGGAAACAATCAATCTGGTAGCGGAAGAATTCGGTTTTAAGACAGAATATGTAAGTGCGGAAGTGGCTCAGGCAATCGTTGAGGAAGAAGATGCCGAGGAAGATTTGCAGCCTCGTGCTCCGATTGTAACGGTGATGGGTCACGTAGACCACGGTAAGACCTCGTTGCTCGACTATATCCGTAAGGCAAATGTTATTGCCGGTGAGGCGGGTGGTATCACGCAGCATATCGGTGCTTACCATGTGACATTGGAAGACGGGCGCAAGATTACGTTCCTCGATACTCCGGGTCACGAAGCGTTTACCGCCATGCGTGCCCGCGGTGCCAAGGCAACGGATATCGCCATCATCATTGTGGCTGCCGATGACAACGTGATGCCGCAGACCAAAGAAGCTATCAACCATGCCATGGCTGCCGGTGTGCCTATCGTATTCGCTATCAATAAGATTGATAAGCCGACTGCCAATCCCGATAAGATTAAGGAAGAACTGGCTGCCATGAACTTCCTCGTTGAGGAATGGGGTGGTAAGTACCAGTCTCAGGATATTTCAGCCAAGAAAGGTATCGGTGTAAGCGATTTGATGGAGAAAGTATTGCTGGAAGCCGAAATGCTGGAACTGAAAGCAAACCCCGACCGTCGCGCTACCGGTTCCATCATCGAGTCCTCATTGGATAAGGGTCGTGGTTATGTGGCTACGGTACTCGTGTCCAACGGTACTTTGAAGATGGGCGATATTGTGCTTGCAGGTACAAGCTACGGTAAGGTGAAAGCCATGTTCAACGAACGTAACCAGCGCATGAAAGAGGCAGGTCCTTCGGAACCGGCTTTGATTCTCGGCCTGAACGGTGCGCCGGCTGCAGGCGATACATTCCATGTAATCGAGACTGAACAGGAAGCACGTGAAATTGCCAACAAGCGCGAACAGTTGCAGCGTGAGCAAGGTCTGCGTACACAGAAGATGCTGACGCTGGATGAAGTGGGCCGCCGTTTGGCATTGGGCGACTTCCACGAACTGAATATCATCGTGAAAGGTGACGTGGACGGCTCCGTTGAAGCGTTGAGCGACTCGTTGATTAAGCTGTCTACCGAACAGGTACAGGTAAACGTTATTCACAAAGGCGTCGGCGCTATCTCCGAATCGGATGTATCTCTGGCTGCCGCTTCGGATGCGATTATCGTAGGATTCCAGGTTCGTCCTTCGGGTGCTGCCGCCAAACTGGCAGAGCAGGAAGGTGTGGACATCCGCAAGTACTCTGTCATCTACGATGCCATTGAAGAGGTGAAGGCTGCTATGGAAGGTATGCTGGCGCCGACTTTGAAGGAACAGGTGACGGCCACTATCGAGGTGCGCGAGGTATTCAACATTACCAAAGTGGGTCTTGTGGCAGGTGCCATGGTGAAGACCGGAAAGGTGAAACGCAGCGACAAGGCCCGTCTGATTCGCGACGGCATTGTTATCTTCACAGGAAATATCAATGCATTGAAGCGCTTCAAGGACGATGTGAAGGAAGTTGGAACGAACTTCGAATGCGGTATCAGCCTGACAAACTGCAACGACATCAAGGTAGGAGACATCATCGAATCTTACGAAGAAGTGGAGGTAAAGCAGACTCTGTAAGCAATATATAAAATCTTCAGGCGCGGATTACACGGATTTCACGGATTGGTTAAGAAAAACCGTGTTTGTCCGTGTAATCCGCGCCTTTTTAATATAGTTATGGCTGTTGTAGATAGTATAATCTTGGTAATAATCGGTGCCGGAGCGCTTGTAGGTTTTATAAAAGGTTTTGTAAAGCAGTTGGCTACCTTGTTGGGACTGGTTGCCGGTCTGGTGGCGGCAAAGACTTTGTATGCTTCCGTTGCCGAGAAAGTGTTTTCCAGGATTACCGATTCAATGACAGTGGCGCAAGTGCTGGCATTCATTGCTATCTGGGTAGCGGTGCCTCTGGCTTTTGCGTTGATAGCTTCGCTGCTGACGAAGGCGATGGAAGCCGTGTCGCTCGGTTGGCTGAACCGTTGGCTGGGTTCCGGGCTGGGAGCGCTGAAAGCACTTCTGCTGGTGAGTTTGCTGGTGGGCGTTATCGAATTTATAGATTCGGACAATACGCTGCTCAGTCAAACAAAAAAGAAAGAATCGGTGTTATATTATCCCATGAAGTCATTTGCCGGAATATTCTTTCCTGCAGCAAAGGCTGTTACGGAACAGATTGTGAATGGAGATGTGGTTTGATTCGTAACTTGTAATTTTATAATTATAGAAACAATGCAACAAGAAGAACCCAATAAATATGTAAAGGAACTCACTCAGGAGAAGTACAAGTACGGTTTTACGACCGACGTGCACACAGACATCATCGAGCGTGGTTTGAATGAAGATGTGGTGCGGCTGATTTCCGAGAAAAAAGGAGAACCCGAGTGGTTGCTGGAGTTCCGCCTGAAAGCGTACCGCCATTGGCTGACGCTGGAGATGCCTGCATGGGCGCATCTCCGTATTCCTGAAATAGACTATCAGTCTATCTCATACTATGCCGACCCTACCAAGAAGAAGGACGGACCCAAGAGCATGGACGAGGTAGACCCGGAGCTGGTCAAGACATTCAATAAACTGGGCATTCCTCTGGAAGAGCAGATGGCACTTAGCGGTATGGCGGTGGATGCCGTGATGGACTCTGTATCCGTAAAGACTACCTTTAAGGAGACGCTTATGGAGAAAGGCATCATCTTCTGTTCGTTCAGCGAAGCAGTGCGCGAACATCCTGATTTGGTACAGAAGTACTTGGGCTCGGTGGTGGGCTATCGCGACAACTTCTTTGCGGCACTGAACTCTGCGGTGTTCTCCGACGGTTCTTTCGTCTATATTCCAAAAGGGGTACGTTGTCCGATGGAGTTGTCCACTTACTTCCGTATCAATGCCCGCAATACCGGACAGTTTGAAAGAACGTTGATTGTGGCGGATGATGATTCATACGTTTCCTACCTGGAGGGGTGTACGGCGCCGATGCGTGACGAAAACCAACTGCATGCCGCCATTGTGGAGATTGTGGTGCACGACCGTGCGGAAGTGAAGTACAGCACTGTCCAGAACTGGTATCCGGGTGATGCCGAAGGCAAAGGCGGCGTGTATAATTTCGTAACGAAACGCGGACACTGCAAAGGGGTAAATAGCAAACTGTCCTGGACGCAGGTGGAAACCGGTTCGGCCATTACCTGGAAATATCCGTCCTGTATTCTTTCGGGCGATAACTCCACGGCAGAGTTTTACAGCGTGGCGGTAACCAATAATTACCAGCAGGCAGATACCGGTACAAAGATGATTCATCTCGGAAAGAATACCCGCAGCACTATCGTCAGCAAGGGTATCTCCGCCGGACGGAGCGAAAACTCTTACCGCGGTCTGGTGCGCGTTGCCCAAAAAGCGGACAATGCCCGCAACTATAGCCAGTGCGACTCCTTGCTGCTGGGCGATAAGTGCGGTGCGCATACGTTTCCCTACATGGATATCCATAACGAGACGGCCATTGTAGAGCACGAGGCAACCACCAGCAAGATTAGCGAAGACCAGATATTCTATTGCAACCAGCGCGGCATCTCTACGGAAGATGCCGTAGGACTGATTGTGAACGGTTATGCAAAGGAGGTACTCAACAAGCTGCCTATGGAGTTTGCCGTAGAGGCTCAGAAATTGTTAGCTATTTCACTCGAGGGAAGCGTAGGATAGCTATTGGAATTCAAAATTCAAAATTAAATATCATGTTAGAGATAAAAGACCTGCATGCCAGCATCAATGGCAAAGAGATATTGAAAGGCATCAACCTCACGATCTGCGACGGTGAGGTGCATGCCCTGATGGGACAGAACGGAGCCGGAAAGAGTACACTGAGCAATGTGCTGGTGGGACATCCTGCATACGAGGTGACACGCGGTACGGTAACTTTCAACGGTAAGGACCTTTTGGCTATGAGTCCTGAAGACCGTGCGCATGAAGGTATTTTCCTTTCGTTCCAGACACCGGTGGAGATACCGGGGGTTTCGATGGTGAACTTTATGCGTGCCGCTGTCAACGAACAGCGTAAATACCGTCATCTGCCCGCCCTGTCTGCCAGCGAATTCTTGAAACTGATGCGCGAGAAACGCGCCATTGTCGAACTGGACAACAAACTTGCCAACCGTAGCGTGAACGAAGGCTTCAGCGGCGGTGAGAAGAAACGCAACGAAATCTTCCAAATGGCTATGCTGGAACCTACTTTCGCCATTCTCGACGAAACGGATTCTGGGCTTGATGTAGATGCTTTGCGCATTGTAGCCGATGGCTTCAACAAACTGAAGACTCCCCAGACCAGCGCAATGGTCATCACCCACTACCAACGCCTGCTGGACTATCTGAAACCGGATACCGTCCATGTACTGCTTGGCGGACGCATCGTGAAGACAGGCGGCCCCGAACTGGCTAAGGAGATTGAAGCACGCGGCTTCGATTGGATTAAGAAAGAAGCGAGTGAATTATAAATTATGGATTATGAATTATGAATTATCCTGCAGCATGATGATGCGCAGCCCGTTCATAATTGTAATTCAAAACTCATAATCAGATAACATGAGTGTAGAGCAACAATATATAGACCTTTTCTCCCAGACGGAGGCGATGATATGCCGTCATAGCGCCGAAGCGCTGAATGCTCCGCGTGCCGCTGCATTTGCCGACTTCGAGCGGCTTGGCTTTCCTACCCGTAAGACGGAGAAATATAAATATACCGATGTCAGCAAGTTCTTTGAACCCGATTACGGACTGAACCTGAACCGGTTGGAGATTCCGGTTAATCCCTACGAAGTATTCAAGTGCGATGTGCCGAATATGAGCACTTCCCTTTACTTTGTTGTGAATGATGCTTTCTATAACAAGGCTTTGCCGAAGTCGCATTTGCCTGAGGGCGTTATCTTCGGTAGCCTCAAGGAAATGGCGGAGCAGCGTCCGGAGTTGGTGAAGAAGTACTACGGTAAGCTGGCAGATACTTCCAAAGATGGAGTGACGGCTTTCAATACAGCCTTTGCGCAGGACGGCGTATTGCTGTATGTTCCCAAGAACGTGGTGGTGGAGAAACCTATCCAGTTGGTGAACATTCTGCGCGGCGATGTCAACTTTATGGTGAACCGCCGTGTGCTTATCATTTTGGAAGAGGGTGCGCAAGCCCGTCTTCTGGCGTGCGACCACGCCATGGACAGTGTGAATTTCCTTGCTACGCAAGTGGTAGAGGTATTCGTTGGGGAGAACGCCACTTTCGACTTCTATGAACTGGAAGAGACGCATACCAGTACGGTACGCATCAGCAGTTTGTATGTCAGACAAGAAGCTAACAGCAACGTTTTGCTGAACGGAATGACTTTGCATAACGGTACTACCCGTAATACAACCGAAGTTATGCTTGCCGGCGAAGGTGCTGAACTGAACCTTTGCGGGATGGCTGTTGCGGATAAGAACCAGCATGTGGACAACAATACCACCATAGACCATGCAGTGCCCAACTGTACCAGCAACGAACTCTTTAAGTATGTGCTCGACGACCAGTCTGTCGGTGCTTTTGCAGGTCTGGTACTGGTACGTCCGGGTGCGCAGCATACGAGTTCCCAGCAAACGAACCGTAATCTTTGCGCCACTCGCGAAGCGCATATGTATACCCAGCCGCAACTGGAGATTTATGCCGATGATGTGAAGTGCAGTCATGGCGCTACGGTAGGCCAGCTCGATGAAAGCGCCCTGTTCTATATGCAGCAGCGCGGTATCTCCGTGCATGAGGCACGTTTGCTGCTGATGTTCGCTTTTGTAAACGAGGTGATTGACACAATCCGCCTGGATGCCTTGAAAGACCGTCTGCACCTGCTGGTGGAGAAACGTTTCCGCGGTGAACTGAACAAATGCCGCGGGTGTGCAATATGTAAATAATGGAGAATTATGAATGAAGAATTGCCATGCGGGTACTGATGCTGCGTAGCTTATTCTTCATTCATAATTCATAATTTAAAAGATATGGACCTTCAAAAGATAAGAGCTGATTTTCCGATACTTTCCCGTGAGGTATATGGTAAGCCGTTGGTTTACTTTGATAACGGTGCGACTACGCAGAAACCCCGTCAGGTGGTGGATGCCATTACGGATGAGTACTATTCGGTCAATGCCAATGTGCATCGCGGTGTGCATTTCCTTTCGCAGCAGGCTACGGAGTTGCACGAGGCATCTCGCGAGACGGTACGGAAGTTCATCCATGCCGGCAGTACGAATGAAATCATCTTTACCCGCGGCACGACGGAAAGTATCAATCTGTTTGTGTCCAGCTTCGGTGAAGAGTTTATGCAGGAGGGGGATGAGGTGATTCTCTCCGTCATGGAACATCACAGCAACATCGTTCCCTGGCAATTGCTGGCTGCCAAAAGAGGGATTGCCATTAAAGTTATCCCGATGAATGACAGAGGCGAACTTTTGTTGGACGAGTACAAACAGTTGTTTTCCGAACGTACGAAGATTGTCAGCGTAGCCCATGTATCCAATGTGCTGGGTACGGTGAATCCCGTAAAGGAGATGATACGCTATGCCCACGGGCAAGGCGTTCCCGTGCTTGTGGACGGAGCCCAGTCCATTCCGCATATACCGGTGGATGTGCAGGATTTGGATGCGGATTTCTACGTTTTTTCCGGTCACAAGGTGTACGGTCCTACCGGTGTGGGTGTGCTTTACGGTAAAGAGGAATGGCTCGATAAGATGCCCCCCTATCAGGGTGGCGGCGAAATGATACAGCACGTATCGTTCGAACGGACTACTTTCAATGAACTTCCTTTCAAGTTCGAGGCGGGAACACCCGATTATATCGGTACGACAGGGCTTGCCAAAGCGTTGGATTACGTTTCTGCCATCGGTATGGAGAAGATTGCCGCCCATGAACATGAACTGACTACATATGCCATGACACGTTTGAAAGAGATTCCCGGTATGCGCATCTTCGGTGAGGCCGAAGAGAAAGGGAGTGTTATCTCTTTCCTCGTAGGCGATATTCACCATTTCGATATGGGCACTTTGCTCGACCGTTTGGGCATTGCCGTACGTACGGGGCATCACTGCGCACAACCGTTGATGCAGCGTCTCGGCATTGAAGGAACGGTGCGTGCTTCATTTGGCCTGTATAATACGAAAGAGGAGATAGATATATTGGCAGCGGGCATAGAGCGTGTGAGCCGTATGTTTTGATGCTTGCCGGATGAAATTGCGTATTTAATTTTTTTTTTTGACTATTGCTGCAACTTTTCTTCCTCTTTGTGCGTCTGATAAGTTGCAGCTAACTTAAAAATAAAGATTATGTTAATAACAACGACTTCAGTGATTGAGGGTGCAAAGATAACCCGTTATTATGGCATCGTATCCGGTGAAACAATTATCGGTGCCAATGTATTCCGTGACTTTTTTGCCAGTATCCGCGATGTGGTAGGCGGACGCAGCGGTTCGTACGAGGAAGTGCTTCGTGAGGCTAAAGATACGGCGCTTCGCGAGATGCAGGAACAAGCCCGTTTGTTGGGCGCTAATGCAGTGATTGGCGTTGACCTTGATTACGAAACGGTAGGCGGCAGCGGCAGTATGCTGATGGTGACTGCTTGCGGTACGGCTGTGACAGTAGAATAAAGAGAGTGCGGCAAAATAAAAACGCTTGCGGTTTATTTCTTTCAGGCACGGAATTACACAGGATTTCACGGATTAACTTTATTCTTTTCCGTGAAATCCTGTGTAATTCCGTGTCTGAAGGAAATCATCAAGTACGTTCTGATATATTCTTTTGTTTTCCAGTCTTTGGCATAAATTCGGTTAATCGTTTGCTTATTTCATTTCAAATCAATACTTTTAAGCTTTCGTTCAACCTTTTAATACGATTTATGCTATGGACCAATTGCTTTTCTGGCTGGTACCGGCCGCTTCCGTTCTGGCGCTTTGCTTTGCCTGGTATTTCCATCGTCAGATGATGAAAGAGAGTGAGGGAACTCCTCAAATGGTTAAGATTGCCGCTGCTGTGCGCAAAGGCGCCATGTCCTATCTCCGTCAGCAATATAAGATTGTGGGATGGGTGTTTCTGGGACTGGTGATTCTCTTCTCGATTATGGCTTACGGTTTCGGAGTGCAGAACTCCTGGGTTCCGATAGCTTTCCTCACAGGCGGATTCTTCTCCGGCCTTTCCGGATTTCTCGGTATGAAGACGGCCACGTATGCCTCGGCGCGTACGGCAAACGCCGCCCGTAACTCATTGAATGCAGGTTTGCGCATCGCTTTCCGCAGCGGTGCGGTAATGGGGCTGGTTGTAGTGGGGCTTGGCCTGCTCGATATTTCCTTCTGGTATCTGCTGCTCAATGCGGTTATCCCTGTGGATGTGATGACACCCACTCATAAACTTTGTATTATCACCACTACGATGCTGACGTTCGGTATGGGAGCTTCCACACAGGCGTTGTTTGCACGCGTGGGTGGCGGTATCTATACGAAAGCCGCCGATGTAGGTGCCGACCTTGTGGGCAAAGTGGAAGCCGGCATCCCCGAAGACGATCCCCGCAATCCTGCAACCATTGCCGACAATGTAGGCGATAACGTGGGCGATGTTGCCGGTATGGGGGCCGACCTTTACGAGAGTTATTGCGGCTCCATTCTTGCTACGGCGGCTCTTGGCGCAGCCGCTTTTATCCATTCGGGGGATACGCTGATGCAGTTCAAAGCCGTCATTGCCCCGATGCTGATAGCCGCTGTGGGGATTATCCTTTCCATTATAGGCATCTTCTCCGTGCGTACCAAGGAGAATGCCGGGATGAAAGACCTGCTGAACTCCCTTGCTTTCGGTACGAACCTGAGTTCGGTGCTGATAGTCGTTGCCACTTTCCTTATCCTTTGGCTGTTGAAGCTGGACAACTGGGTGTGGATATCCTGCTCGGTGGTTGTGGGGCTGGTGGTAGGCATCGTTATCGGTCGTTCCACGGAATACTATACTTCCCAATCCTACCGTCCTACCCGGAAACTGAGTGAGAGCGGCAAGACGGGGCCGGCTACTGTCATTATCTCGGGTATCGGTCTGGGTATGCTCTCTACTGCCATTCCGGTAATTGCCGTAGTGGTGGGCATCATTGCTTCCTATCTTTTTGCTTCCGGTTTCGACTTTGCCAATGTAGGTCTGGGACTTTACGGCATCGGTATCGCTGCCGTAGGCATGCTTTCCACGTTGGGCATTACGCTGGCCACGGACGCTTACGGTCCTATCGCCGACAATGCCGGCGGCAATGCGGAAATGTCCGGTCTGGGCGAGGAGGTGCGTAAGCGTACCGATGCGCTCGATTCTTTGGGCAATACGACAGCCGCTACGGGTAAGGGCTTTGCCATCGGTTCGGCTGCATTGACGGGACTTGCCCTGCTTGCATCCTACATCGAGGAAATCCGTATCGGACTGACCCGTCTGGGCACTACCGACATCTTTGTGGGTGGTGAAGCGGTGTCCGTACAAGATGCCACTTTCTTCGATTTCATGCATCACTACGATGTAACGTTGATGAATCCCAAAGTTCTTTCGGGTATGTTCCTCGGTTCGATGATGGCTTTCCTGTTCTGCGGACTGACGATGAATGCCGTAGGTCGTGCCGCTGCCCATATGGTGGATGAAGTACGCCGCCAGTTCCGCGAGATAAAGGGTATCCTTACAGGTGAGGCCGAACCCGATTATGAACGTTGCGTAGCCATCTCCACGAAAGGCGCGCAACGCGAAATGGTAGTTCCCTCGCTGATAGCAATCATTGCTCCCATCCTGACCGGACTTGTCTTCGGTGTTCCCGGTGTGTTGGGACTGCTTATCGGCGGACTTAGCAGCGGATTCGTACTTGCTATCTTTATGGCGAATGCCGGCGGTGCGTGGGACAATGCCAAGAAGTATGTCGAGGAAGGCAATTTCGGCGGCAAAGGTAGCGAAGTGCATAAAGCCACGGTTGTAGGCGATACGGTAGGTGATCCGTTTAAGGATACTTCCGGTCCGAGCCTTAATATCCTTATCAAACTGATGAGCATGGTGGCCATTGTTATGGCGGGGCTGACTGTGGCTTGGAGCCTGTTCTAAACATACGCGATTCGTTCCGTAAGACGAAATCATTCATCCCGTGAGACGGATTTATTCATCTCACGGGATGATTTTTGTCGTTTCGCGGGACGAATATATTTGTCTCATGGGATGGATTTATCACGATAATATCCTAATTTCTACGTTCGAAGCAGCGCTTTGTCTGTAATCACCTATATCGAACAGAACAAGGTCACCAGAAACGGCACGCTGAAATCCACTACAAATCCGTGAAATATGGAGACTACGACAAACTGCTGTCCTGCGGTACGGGTGATTATCGGGAGTGTGGTATCCATCGTTGTGGCGCCGCCGGCAGAGATGGGAGCCAGGTTGCCAAACCAGCGTACCAGTAACGGTGCTGCCAGCAGGGTAAGTATCTCGCGGCTGATATTGGCGAGTAGGGCGATAGTTCCGAGTTCTGCTCCTTTGTATTCGGTAATGAAGATACTGGAGAGTGAATAATATCCGAATCCCGAACCTACGGCCAGGCAATCGGTCAGGGAACGGTGCGTCAGGATGAGGCTGACCGCTGCAGAGCCTGCCAGCGTGCCCAGTATCGTCATAATGGGCAGAAATACCAGCCGGGGATTGAGCGAACGGAAATTCTTCAATGTCTGCGGGTCGTTACCCACACTCAATCCTACACTGAACATCAGGGCGCAAAGTGCATAGAAGCTGATCTTGCTATCCATGACTGCATCAACGGGTATCAGGTGGAAAATTCCGCAAAGCGTACCCAAAACAAAGAAACCGATTATGATAAGGCTGCCTTTCATGCCGTTTTTCCTTTCTTCCTATATAAAGCTTTCCACAGCGCCCAGGCAGCAATGACACTGCCCAACGTACTGCCCAAAGTCAGTATCACGGCTTCGATGCCTATGGTGTGCAATCCTTTGATAATTTGCTCGTTGCCGCCAACTTCAATGCCGAGGATGAACAGCAGCGCCCAGATTAATACCGTGATGACAGTATGAATCTTATGTAAACTTCTTTTCCGTAAGAGATAGCCCAGCAATATTCCGGTGAGCATCAGTCCGATAATCGTAAACATCTCTGTTGTATTTTAATTTGCCGGCAAAGATAGTCATATTTATTCTCTTTAAAAATCCGGTTTACTTATGAAAAGGTTTATCTTTGCGCATTCTAATGTAGTGATGTATGCTGTTACCTTATTTAAATAAAGAGCTGATAGAAGCGGGATGTGACGAAGCGGGGCGCGGCTGCCTTGCCGGTGCTGTTTATGCCGCAGCCGTTATTCTTCCCAAAGATTTCAAGAACGAACTGCTGAACGATTCCAAGCAACTGACCGAAAAACAGCGGTATGCCCTGCGCGAAGTCATTGAGAAAGAAGCGTTGGCATGGGCGGTGGGGATTGTTTCTCCCGGGGAAATAGATAAGATAAATATCCTCAATGCTTCTTTTCTTGCCATGCACCGTGCTGTTGACCGGTTGCAGCTACGTCCGCAACATTTGCTTATCGACGGCAACCGTTTCAAGAAATACCGGGACATTCCGCATACCACCGTTGTGAAAGGCGACGGCAAATACCTTTCCATTGCAGCTGCTTCCATTCTTGCCAAGACCTATCGCGACGATTATATGAACCGGCTGCACGAAGAGTTCCCTTATTACGACTGGAATCATAATAAGGGATATCCCACAAAAAAGCACCGTGCAGCTATTGCCGAACGGGGAACCACTCCTTACCACCGCATGACGTTCAATTTGCTGGGTGGCGGGCAGTTGGAGCTTCCTTTCCTATAATTTTTGTTCCAATAAGTCTATCCGTTTGGATAGCAGGTCGATAATTCTGGTGTTGGCCTTGATGAGTTCACGGAGGTCATTCAGGTCATCTGTGCTATCATTGTTGCTGTTTTTGCAACTGTTGTCTGTATCCGGATTCATATTTTTGTCTATGTGACTGAATAGACTTAACGCAGAGATACCCAGTACCTTTGCGATTTTGTCTAATCTTGTCAGTGTTAAATCCGTTTCACCATATTCAATTTTACAGTAGGCACTTGTAGAAAGATTTAGTTTTTCGCTCATTTGTTCTTGTGTCAGGTTCTTCTCCAAGCGCAGCAGCTGCAGTTGTTGTCCTGCGATTTTCTTTAGTTTTGTGTTCATTCTGATAGTATTTTGGTTAATAGTAGGTGTTTATTGGGTAAATATAATAAAATTAGTGTACATACGCAATATTAAAATGCGCTTATCTTTGTAAACGAAAAAAAAAGTTATCTGAGATGGATTGATAAGATGTGATATCATGATTAAGCAGATTGGAAACTGACTGTGAAGCGTATTTTCAGATTTAGTAAAAAGCCGTTCACAACTATCAATATTTTTTAGGCGAAAAGGGAGATTTACACATTTATTATAAACCCTGGAGCAGAAGTGTTATTTCTGTTTCACATTAAAAATTACAGGTTATGAAGAAATATTTATTGGTTTTATTGGGTCTGTTTGTTTTGACTACCACTACTTACTCTCAGGAATTAACGGAGAAAGAGAAAGCAAGACAAGAAAAAGAAGCACGAAAACAAGCAAAAGAGAATGCCAAGAAAGAAGCTAAATTGAAGAAAGCAGCCAAGAAGGATGCTAAAATAGCTGATTTGCGTGCAGATTATGAAGAATTTTTGGCAGAGTGGGAGCCTATCGAAGCCAATATAGGCATTGCAGAAGTTGATACATTTTTTATACACACGAATGAATTGTTTGCTTTGCTGCAACGGGTAGAAGAGAATACCGCTTTTATAGAGATGGTTCCCGAACCTTACTTTGATGAAGAAATGGGAGTGACGGATACGATTTGGAATGCCAAAAACAAGAATACAAACGAACCCATTGCCAAGAATGATGCGCTGAAAGTATATAGTATCGCTACTCTGAATCTTACAGAGGCTGCTGCCCGCGGAGTCTCCCTTACTGCTGAAAGCGTATCGGCACTGGCATCTCTGACTTCGGACCCATTGAAAGCATTGACAATCGGAAAGAAAGTGAAACAGGCAACAAAAGCTATTAAGATGTCTGTAAATGTAATTCCATTGATTCAGCGTAATATCAAAGAGAACACGGAGAAACTGAAGTATAAGAAAGCCAACGAGGGGCAGGAAGTGAAAGAAGAATAGTTGTAAACAAGGGACAGCACGATGAAAAAGATATATTTATTGTTTGTAATGCTTACTCTTGCTTTGGGTGTTTTTGCCCAAAGTAAGGGTAAGAACGCAATGACCTTACGTCTTGTAGATATAAAGGTTACGGACGGTACTTTGGTGAATATTGCCAAAGAGCAGGAGGCCAAAGGTAATACCAAACCTATGGATATGATTCGTATCTATGAGGGGAATGTACGTGCCAAGCTGGATGAAGTGGCAAAGGCGAGCGGGCGTTTTGAGATATCCGATGAAAACGCATTGGAAGCCCTCACACGGGATGCAGAGGCCAGCCTGTTTATGAAGATGTCCAGAGCGGAAAAGATAGAGTACGTATCTTCCAAGCAGAATGACTATACGCTTTCCTGTGATATAAACAGTTGCCAGTTCACCCGCAGGGCAGGTGGAGCAGGTTATTCCTGTGTACTTCGCCTGAAAGTAAGCATCAGTGATGCGCGCGATTCTACGGCGGCAGCATTGATTTCGCGTGAGTTTATCAGCGATATCAAGAAAACCGCTATCCGCCCCAACCGGGACGCCGCTTGTCAGGAAGCTCTGGCTACTTTAACGGAACCTTTGACGGACTTCTTTTTGAATAATATCCCGGTATACGGGCTTCTTGGTTACGAAGGAGATGAATATGTCATTACCTGCGGTGAGAGCCTGAATATAAGAAAAGGAGATCAGTTCCAGGTTTCTTTGATAAAATATAGTGGTGGGGAGCGTCAGAGCGAAGTGGTTGGTGCTGTAAAGGTACAAGACTTGCGCGCTTCTACATCTGCGGTTTCTTTCACCGAAGGTAAAGACCGTATAATAGAATTGATACCTACATTGGATGCCAACAGTTTCCTGCAATGTAGACTGTTACTTTTAAAATCCCGTTGATATATGAAGAAGATATTGATTTTTTCTCTTTTCTGTTTACTGTGCTTCACGACCTCTTTTGCCCAAAAGGTAAAACCGGTGAATTATGGCGGATCGGTTAATTTGATGGAAGTAAGGGGACGTGGAGGAGATGCCGTCGTGGTACTCCGTACGTTGGGATATGGTAAGAACGATGCTTTGGCGCAGGAGGATGCGGAAGTGCGTGTAATCCGTGCTTTGCTTTATTCGGGTTTTTCCAAGGATTATCCGGCTGTGATTTCGATGACGGAGTCGGAGGCGGAAGCGAAAAGCCAGGGCAAGTTGCTTGCTTTTTTTGAGAACAAGGAGTATAAGGATTGTATAAGTTCGGTGAAGCCCATGGGAAAACTGGACAAAGTGAAAGGTGAGAAAGTAAAGAAGAAGCCTTTTGATATTGCAGTCAACTATTATGTTTTGAAGAATAAGATAGCGAATATGAACTTCGATTCGTTCGGTTTTTGATTAATATAGATGATTATGAGAATAGTTGTTTCTTTTTTAAGTCTGTTCCTACCTCTTTATCTGTTAGCCCAAAACGGTCAGGCGAGACAGCCGAATGTAATGGTGGTTCCGTTTGTAGAACCCGGAGAAGGAGAGAACGACCGGATAAAAGATGCGGTTCTGAATGATGAAGCTGTGCTGTTGGCTCTTTCCAAGATAAAGGAAGAGTTTAATTTACGTAATTTCAAGACGATTGACTTTATGACGGAGTTCCAGCGGGTACAGAACCGTGCTTATGCGGCCTCTGCATTGAATGCCAAATCTACCGGATTGCAGGCGTATGTGGATGGCGCACGGGCGGATATATATGTGACGGTGAAAATTACCAAAGAAGATTTTGCCGGAGGAGCTTCCAATGTCACCCTTTTGATGGAGGCTAAAGAGCGTGAGACTGGTTTTTCGTTGGCAAATGCCAGTATTGTGAGCGACCGTTTCCGTGCGTCTAAAAAAGAGCTGACCGAATATGCCTTGGAAGACATCTCTGTGAATTTCTTTGACCAACTGAAACAGGCATTCCGTGATATGGTAACCAATGGCCGGGAAGTGAACATAACCCTCAATGTCGATGAAAACTGTGACTTTGATATGGAAAACGATGCTGTCGGCACAAGAGATATGACGTTGAGTGATGAACTTGACGAGTGGGTACTTGAAAATGCTTTCAAAGGCAACGGCGAAATCCGTTCGGGAGGTAACGGTCTGAATGTCTATATGCGTGTGCCGGTATATGACCCTGATACGGGAAGACCGCGTTCCATAAAATCGGAAACGGGCAAGCTGAGAAGGTTTGCATCGGGATTGTTGAAAGACAAAGGCTATACGGTTAGCGAGAAAGCCGCTTCCGGACAGTACATACAGCTTTTAATTCAGAATTCCAGGGAATAACATTGGACTGGGTGTCCGGCAGGTGTTTTTATGGATAAGATACACAGCCGGACATCTGTCTTTTAATAATTATGATATGAAGAAATTCTTATTTCTATTGATTGCAGGATTTTGTACCGTTCAGCTTTCGGGACAGACAATCAACTTCTCCGTACAACCGTTGTCCGGGGAAAGCGAGTTGTCCGAAGCATCGCAAGAAATGCTTCAAAACAAGTTGAGACAGATTATCACCCGAAACAGTGCGGGAGCGGCAAACGACTATAATGTCTTTGTCATAGAACCGGTAATAACGGTTTTAGACAAGCAGTCCACTTCGGGGTTGATGCGTAATACCACGCTTGTAAAGGGAGAATTGACGCTGGTTGCCAAGAACAAGATAGACGGCAGCATGTATCACAGTGCCGTTGTGTCCGTATCCGGGCAGGCTGCAGAAGGCGCCGACCCCTATAAAGCCATGATTTCCGCTCTGCGTACAACCGATCCGGTTTACACCCGTTTTATCCGTATTGCCCGGCAGAAGATACAGGATTATTATGCCGCTAATTGCGCTACTATTCTTCAGAAGGCACAAAGCCTTTACAATTTGAAGAAATACCCGGAGGCATTGAGTTATCTTTCTGCCGTGTCGGAGAGTGTGCCTTGTTATGAGCAGGCTTCCGTGCTCCAGACGGAGTTGGCGCAGTATGTGCCCGATGTACAGCCGGATACGGTGATTATACAGAAAGTGATAGAGAAACCTGTTGAAGTGGAGAAAATAGTGGAGGTTGAAAAGATAGTGGAAAAGCCGGTTGTGGTTGAGAAGGTAGTCGAGAAACCTGTGATTGTTGAGAAAGTGGTCGAAAAGCCCGTTGCGCAGGAAACTCCGGCAGCCCGTTGCGAAATTACCCTTTCCACAAACAGGCTGCAGTTCAAGGTCTTGAAGTGCACAGGCAATGCTACCCAGCAGCGTATCACGATTTTGGCGGAAATGACCAATGTGGACACAGGCCGTAATACGGATGAGTTCTTGCGATTTACTTCCGCCTTTACAGACAGTGGTACGGAATGCAAGAACTTCGAGATACAGAACGGGGCATGGATGAAGATGCCGCCCCGTGTAACGGTACGGCGGGAGTTTTATGTAACGAACGTATTCGACAGATTCTCCCTTTTTTCTTATATAGAGTTGTTGGTAGCGGATACAAAAGTATACATTCGTAATCTGCCGGTTCAATGGCAATAAAAAGATAAAAAGCGTATGAAACGATTGATATGGATGATTTTCATCACATTACTGGCTGCGGGTGTCGCAGCCCAGACCAAAGTGGTGGAAAGGAGTGCAAAGAAAGTGCCGGGTTGGCTGAATACGGCGGTGGAAGATTATCTGGTAGTGTCGGTTACGGCCGGCTCGTTGGCAGAGGGGCAGACGAAAGCGTTGACCGAGATAACCGAACGTATCATTCAGTCGGTAGCCAGCAATGTAACGGTGTCCAAGAAGAATACTCTTTCGGAAGTCAATGTGAATGGAAACATAGAATCTTCGGATGCTTTTACGCAGATATCCAGGATAAAGTCTGCCAATCTTCCTTTTCTGAAAGGGATTTCCCTTTCCAATGTCGAAGAAATCTATTGGGAGAAAGTCCAGGACAAAGCCACGAAAAAAGAACATTATAATTATTCGGTAAAGTATCCTTTTTCGCGTTTGGAGCAAAGGAAGCTGACTGCGGAATTTGAAGCGTTGGATGCTGGGCAGGTGGCCCGGTATGAAGCGTTGGAGCAGAAGATAGGGGCAATCGAATCTGCCGATGAGATAAGCCGTGCCATAACGGAACTGAATACCTTGTCCGAGTATTTCTTCGATGATGTACGTTTGAGCCGGGTAAAGGGGCTGACTGCCCGCTACAGGCAGTTGTACGATGCGCTTACACTGACGGGCACTTTCCTTGAAAGCGGAAAGTATCAGTGCCAGCTTCTGTTGGATGGTAATCCTATAAAGGTGGCGGCCAAACCCAAAGTTACGTCCAACTGCGCCGGTCAAATCAGCGTCCGTCCTGCCGACGGGATGTTCCTCATTACGTACAGTGCGGAAGACTGTCTGCCTGAAGAAGAGAACTTCCTGAACATCTCACTGACAGTCGGCGGCAAGCGTTTGCAACATAAAGCTTTCCTGAACGAGGCAGGAACGGGAAGCATGGCTTTCTCTGTCGTACCGGAAGGGAAACTGGTGCTGACGGCCGATTCCGTGGCGGACAGAAAGATATTCAATATCAATATCCGTCTGACATTGAACAACAGGGGCGGTACTCCTTTCGGGTTGAAGGCGTTGGAACTTCATGTTCCCGAAATATCCGCTCCTATTATATTCGATGATATAGATGGCGTTTATAAAACCAAAGGTATTATACAGATAAAGGCATTGGCAGAGGGTGAATTTACAGTCGGAGAGAAAAAGAAGTCGCTTTTCTCCTTTGTGCAGGGTGCCATAACATTCGTCAATCCGCAAACGGGTGCCGTAGAGCGCTCCCAGTTGTCTTTACCTTATGTCACAAACTGGGAATGAGTATATTATTAACAATTAAAAAGAAATGATTATGAAAAGAAGTTTTGCGTTTTTTGCGCTTGTCTGCGCTATATTGTTCGGTTGTGCGGCAACTGCCGGTGCACAGTCCAAAGCTCTGAAAAAGGATGTCAAGAAAAGGGTGAAAGAGTTGACCAAAGAGGGATGGAAGCCATTGGCAAGTTCTTCTACGCTGGAGTATGCTTTTTCCAAGTACCGCACGTATCTGGAGGAAGATCCGGAAAACCGCATCGAACTGGTAGGTATTGCCATCGGCAAGAATGTAAAAATAGGCAGAGAGAATGCCATAATGAACGGCATTACCAGCTATGCGTCCAGAGCCAAAGCACAGGTTGTAGGCAAGATGAAAGGGTTGATGTCTTCCGAGGCGTCTTCTACTCCGGAAGAGGAGATTGACAAGTTCGGCGCGGCTTATGAATCGGGTGTCAATACAAAGATTGCCGGTCTTGTGAAGCAGCACCTTGTATTGGTGAAAGAAAACAAGGACGGCAGCAAGGAATTCAATGTATATATGTCTATCGATGAGGCCAAAGCAAAGAAAGCCAGGGAAGAGGCTGCGTTGGCGGCTAAAAAACAGGCGGCTTTGGGTGTACTCTCCCAGCAAGTGGAGGAGTTTATCGGCGAACCGGTAGAGGCTGAGTAATCTATATGGATTTATAAAGGTTGTTCCTGTGGCACAGTGCTCCGGGTGCAACCTTTTTCGGTTATTTAAAACGATGCGACCATGAAGAAAACAATATCTTTTATTGCAGGGCTTTTATTGGCTCTTACGGGAATGGCTCAGGAGAACAAAGGCGGCATATCCGGTTTTATGAAAGAGGAGCTGGAAGACTTCGATAAATTTATGGATGATGCCAATAAAGACTTCATCAACTTCATGCGTGAGCCCTGGAAGGAGTTTGAAGCGGAGAAGCCGGTTTTGAAGCGGGTGAAGCCCGAACCGGTGAAGCCGGTTGTATACGATGAAAAGACTGCGCCGAAGAGTGAAAAGCCGGTTTGCCTGACGATTGAAGAAATACTCGATATGACAACTTCGGAAGGGAAACAGAAGCCGGTAGTACAGCTTAATGAGGTGGACAGAATTGTCTTTGACAAGCCCGAAGTGATAGTTCGGAAGAAGAAAGACCCGAAAGTCATCATTATCGAAGAGAAAGCTGCGGACAAGCCGGCGGTGCAGCCGGAAAAGAAACCGGTGGTCGAGGTTGTCGAGGCCGAACCGGAAGCAGAACCTGCTCCTGTTGTTGAAGTAGGCCGATGTCCGGAGCCGGCGGCAGAACTCCGGTTACCGGTCTCCTCAACTTCAACGTCCCCATTGTACAGGGGCGAATCGGGACGCAGCAAGATAACGTATGGTGGTCTGGCTTTTTATTTGAATAACAGCCTGAACCGTAAATGCAGCCTGAACGGACTTAATGAGAATGCCATTGCAGATGCCTACGAGGCTTTATGCAACTCCGATTACAAGCCGTTATTGGCAGATTGTGCGCAGATACGGAAAGATTTGCGGCTGAACGATTGGGGAGTTTTTACATTGGTGAGGCAGGTAGCCGATACTTATTGCGGTACGGCCAATGAAAGCATTGTAATGCAACAGTTCCTGCTCAATGAAATGGGTTACAAGGCACGTATGGCAAGAAAAGCCACGGAAGATAAAATGATGTTGTTCGTTGCTACGGATTGTTCTATCTATGCGCATCCTTATATAACCTTAAACGGTCAGAACTACTATAATTTCAGCGGCAATAATGAACAATGCCAGTTTTATATGTGTCAGAAAGACTCTCCCAAGGCAAAGAACAGTGTAGGAATGCAATTGAAAGAGGCTCCGTTGTTTCCGGGTACAGTCGTCAGTTCCACTCACCAGGCAAAGGGAAGCGCTGCCAAGGTTACGGTGGATGTTCCGAAGGCTTTGATGGATTTCTATAAAGCTTATCCCCAGTGCGATTACAGCGTCTACTTCAATGCTCCGGTCAATGCTGCCATGGAAAACCGGATATTGTCTTCATTGGCTCCTTTGGTGCAGGGACGGAATGAGGCGGATGCGGCAAACATTCTGATAAATTTCGTGCAGACCGCTTTCCAATATCAGACAGACGGCCAACAGTTCGGATACGAGAAGCCGTTCTTTGTCGAAGAACTGTTCTACTATCCCTATTCCGATTGCGAGGACCGTGCGATGCTGTTCTCTTATCTGGTGCGGAAACTCTTGGGACTTGATGTCGTACTGCTGGATTACCCGGAACACATCGCCACTGCTGTCCGCTTCAATGGCAATGTTTCCGGTGATTATCTCATGGTGAACGGCCGGAAATATATAGTTTGCGACCCTACCTATATCGGTGCTTCTATCGGTATGACGATGCCCAGGTATAAAACGGTGTCTGCAAAGGTGTTGAAATACTGATGTCTGTAGCGTACACGTATTTTCAGAACCATTTGATTTTTCTGAACCATATAAAGGTCACGGCCGATAATATTGCGGACAGCAGCACAATGAACACAAACGCATGTGGAAATCCTTCTAGGTGTATATCCACGTTCATACCGTAGAAACTGGCTATCAACGTAGGTATCATCAGGGTAATGGAGAGGCTTGTCATGCGTTTCATGATAGCATTCACGTTGTTGGAAATAATGGAAGCGAAAGCGTCCATTGTCCCTGTAAGGATGTCGCTGTAGATGTTTACCGTGTTGTACGCCTGCTTCAGTTCGATAACAACATCCTCCAGCAGTTCCAAATCAAGATAGTCCGTGTCTTGGAAGATGTTTTTCAACCGTCCTATCATGACTTCGTTGCCGCGGATGGAAGTGTTGAAGTACACCAGCGTCTTTTGCAGTTTCATCAACTGGAGAAGGTCCTCGTTGCGGATGCTCTTTTCCAGTTCCTTTTCGGCGGTGGCCACATCGTTATTGATTTGTTTCAGATATTTCAGGAACCATACGGCGGAGGAGTATATGATTCGTAAAATCAGTGTCAGCTTATTGTTGACTACAATCCCTTTGCGACGGGTATGCTGTATGAAGTCCGGTATCAGTTCGGTGTGATGATAACATACGGAAACGATGATATCGTTGTTTGTAATGATGCCGATGGGCACAGTGATAAACGGGATGCCGTGCTGGTTGCTCTGCATCGGAATGCGCAGAATGGTCAGCAGCCAGTTGCCTTCGGTCTCCGTGCGCGGACGTTCGTCCGTATCGGCTATGTCTTCAAGGAATGATTCGGGAACTTTCAGTTCTTGGGTAAGGAATTGGAAATCGCTGTCGTCCGGGCACTCCACGTTTACCCAGCAGTTAGGTTTCCATTCGGCTTTTTCTACGAAGCCGTTTTCGCTGTAGAGATACTTTCTCATTGTTTTGCCTCCTTTCTTTAGTCCGAACAGAGGCATTGCGACCAACGTCTCCGCTCGCTTTAATTGTAAACACTATTGCACGTTCGTGGGTTTGAATCGTCCATAATTTCAGTTGATTTTATTTAAAAGCCATGCAAAAGTATGAAAATCATATTGGATTTCATGCGTCGGCATGGCTTTTTTAGGATTTCTTGTTGTTTATGGAAAGCGCTCCTTTGTGCAAATGTTATTTTTACTTTCCGAATGACATAGTTTGGCCGCTATTTTGTACCTTTGCAATTGGAAAAACGGATTGTAAATCAATTCCCTTCTTCCATATAAGTAGAGATTGTACAATTAAAAAACTAATAATTATGAGCAAGAAAGCCCTTTTAATGATTCTTGATGGCTGGGGTATCGGCGATCAAGGTAAAGATGATGTGATTTTCAATACGCCTACTCCCTATTGGGACAGCCTGTTGGCCACTTATCCGCACTCGGAGTTGCAGGCAAGCGGCGAGAATGTCGGTTTGCCCGACGGACAGATGGGTAACTCGGAAGTAGGTCACCTCAATATCGGTGCAGGACGCATCGTATACCAGGACTTGGTAAAGATTAACCGTGCTTGTGCCGACGGCAGCATCCTGAAGAATAAGGAAATCGTTTCCGCTTTCTCTTACGCGAAGGAGCACGGTAAGAACATCCATTTTATGGGACTCACCAGCAATGGCGGTGTGCACAGTTCTTTCGACCATCTGTTCAAGCTTTGCGATATTTCAAAGGAATACGGCATCGAGAATACATTTATCCACTGCTTTATGGACGGTCGCGACACCGACCCGAAGAGCGGTAAAGGTTTCATCGAGCAGTTGACGGCACATTGCGAAAAGTCAGCCGGTAAGATTGCTTCCATCGTAGGCCGTTTCTATGCCATGGACCGCGACAAACGTTGGGAACGTGTGAAAGTGGCTTATGACCTGTTGGTAAACGGAGAAGGTAAGGTTGCTTCCGACATGGTCCAGGCCATGCAGGAGTCTTACGATGAGGGCGTAACCGATGAGTTCATCAAACCGATTGTAAACGCGAACTTCGACGGTACTATCAAGGAAGGTGACGTAGTTATCTTCTTCAACTATCGTAACGACCGTGCCAAGGAACTGACTATCGTGCTTACTCAGCAGGATATGCCCGAGCAGGGAATGCACACTATTCCCGGTTTGCAGTATTATTGCATGACTCCGTACGATGCTTCCTTCAAGGGTGTGCACATTCTCTTCGATAAGGAAAACGTACAGAATACCTTGGGCGAATACTTGGCAGCCAACGGCAAGACCCAGCTCCATATTGCCGAAACGGAGAAGTACGCCCACGTAACATTCTTCTTCAACGGCGGTCGCGAAACTCCGTACGATGCGGAAGAACGTATCCTTGTTCCGTCTCCGAAGGTGGCTACGTATGACCTGAAGCCGGAAATGAGCGCTTACGAAGTAAAAGATAAACTGGTTGAGGCCATTAATACCAAGAAGTTCGATTTCATCGTAGTGAATTATGCGAACGGCGATATGGTGGGTCACACCGGTATTTACGAAGCCATTGAGAAAGCCGTAAAAGCTATCGACGAATGCGTGAAAGATACGGTGGAAGCTGCCAAAGCCAACGATTACGAGGTAATCATCATTGCCGACCACGGTAATGCCGACCATGCCCTGAACGAGGATGGTACGCCGAATACGGCCCACTCTTTGAATCCCGTTCCGTTTGTTTATGTCACGGCCGATAAGAATGCTAAGGTAGAGAACGGTGTATTGGCGGATGTAGCTCCTTCCATCCTGCATATTCTGGGTATGAAGCAACCTGCTGAAATGACTGGTAAAGACTTGATTATAAGTTGATAATTGAGAATTAAAAATTAAGAAATGATAGCAAGGGATAATGTTATCCATGCTAAGTCGTATGCGTTTGCTATTCGAATAGTAAACGCATACAAGTTTTTAGCGGATGCTCAGAAAGAATTCATATTGTCTTAGAAGAAGCGGATGAAACAATCTTTAAACAGGTGAACATTTATTTTTTAATGCTCAATTTTTAATTTTCAATTTACTAATGTTACAGATAGATGATGTTGTAGTTTCTTTTGATGTACTGCGCGAGAAGTTCCTTTGCAATCTGGATGCTTGCAAAGGAGAATGTTGCATTGAAGGGGATGCCGGTGCTCCGGTGGAATTTGAGGAGGTAGAGAAACTGGAAGAGGTACTGCCTGTGATTTGGGATGAACTTTCTCCGGAAGCGCGTGCCGTGATAGATGCACAAGGAGTGGTGTACACGGATGAAGAGGGCGATTTGGTAACGTCTATCGTTAATAACAAGGACTGTGTATTTACTTGCTATGACGGGAAAGGCTGTTGCTATTGTGCCATAGAAAAAGCGTATAGAGAAGGTAAGACGGACTTTTACAAACCCGTTTCCTGCCATCTTTATCCTATCCGCATAGGCGATTACGGGCCTTATAAGGCGGTGAACTATCACCGTTGGGATGTTTGTAAGGCGGCTGTCCTGTTGGGGCGGAAAGAGGATGTGCCGGTATATAAGTTCTTAAAGGAACCTTTGATACGTAAATTCGGTGAAGATTGGTATGCCGAGCTGGAACTGGCTGCCGAAGAGATGAAGAAGCAGGGAATGATATAAGAAAAGCTCCGGTCAACAGGTATTTCCTGTCCGTCCGGAGCTTCTTCGTTGTAAGATGTGAGGTTGGTAAATAAAAAATTGAGGATTGAGAATTAAGAATTAAAATGATAGCATGTCTATTTTTCAATTCTTAATTCTCAATTTTTAATTTCCTGATTATGCGTCAATATTTGCATAGGTTGCGTTCTTTTCGATGAAATCGCGGCGCGGGCCTACGTCTTCACCCATCAGCATGGAGAAGGTATAGTCGGCTTCGGCAGCATTCTCAAGATGCACTTGCTTCAGCATGCGGTTTTCCGGATTCATGGTTGTCTCCCACAATTGTTCCGGATTCATTTCACCCAAACCTTTGTAGCGCTGGGTGTGGACCGCATTTTCCGAACCGCCGCCGTAAGTATCGATAAACTTCTGGCGCTGTTGGTCTGTCCAGCAGTATTCTTTCACCTTGCCTTTGGTGCAGAGATAGAGCGGGGGAGTGGCAATGTACAGATACCCTTGCTGTATCACCTGCGGGAAATAGCGGAAGAAGAGCGTCATGATCAGCGTGTCGATGTGAGAACCATCGACGTCGGCATCGGTCATGATGATTACTTTCTTGTAACGCAACTTGTCTATATTGGCTTCCTTGCTGTCCTCTCCGTCTACACCGAAGCGGATGCCCAAAGCCTGAATGATATTGTTTACTTCATCGCTTTCGAATGCTTTGTGCCACATGGCCTTCTCTACATTCAGAATCTTACCGCGAAGCGGCAGGATAGCTTGGAAAGTACGGTTACGTCCTTGTTTGGCAGAACCGCCTGCAGAGTCACCCTCGACGAGGAACAATTCGCATTCTTCCGGGTCTTTGCTGGAGCAGTCGGCCAGTTTGCCCGGCATGCCGCCACCGGACATCGGTGACTTGCGTTGTACGGACTCGCGCGCCTTGCGTGCAGCCACGCGTGCCTGTGCTGCCAATATCACCTTGTCTACAATCATTTTGGCCTCTTTGGGATGCTCTTCCAGGTAATAGGAGAGTGCTTCGCCTACAGCCTGGTCCACAGCTCCCATAACCTCGTTGTTACCGAGCTTTGTCTTGGTCTGTCCTTCAAACTGCGGTTCGGCCACCTTGATGGAGATAACTGCGGTCAGACCTTCGCGGAAGTCATCGCCGGAAATCTCTACTTTTGCCTTTTCCAGCATCTTGTTGTCTTCGGCATATTTCTTCAAGGTACGGGTCAGCGCACGGCGGAAGCCGGCCAGGTGCGTACCGCCTTCGATGGTATTGATATTGTTTACATAAGAGTGGATATTCTCGTTGTAGGAAGTATTGTACATGATGGCTACCTCTACCGGCGTACCTTGTTTTTCGGTGTTGATGTAGATGACATCGTTCACCAGATGTTCGCGGGAAGAATCTATATAGCGCACAAACTCCTTCAAGCCCTCTACGGAATAGAAAACTTCTTGCTTGTAGCTTCCGTCTTCTTCTTTTACGCGGAGGTCGGTCAGCGTAATTTTGATGCCGGCGTTCAGATAGGCCAACTCGCGCATGCGGGTTGCCAGAATATCGTAACTGTAGACCGTTTCAGTAAAGATTGTAGCATCCGGCCAGAACTGCTGGCGCGTACCGGTGATTGCGGTAGTGCCGACTTCCTTTACCGAATATAGCGGATGGCCGCATTCGTATTCTTGCTGGTAGATTTTTCCGTTGCGGAAAACCTGCGTCGTCATGTGCGTGGACAATGCGTTTACACAAGATACACCGACGCCGTGCAAACCACCGGAAACTTTGTAGGAACCCTTGTCGAATTTACCGCCGGCATGCAGCACGGTCATGACAACTTCGAGAGCGGATTTCTGTTCTTTTTCGTGAAAGTCTACCGGAATACCGCGTCCGTTGTCTTGTACGGTGATAGAGTTATCTTCGTTGATGGTAACTTCGATGTGGTCGCAATAACCGGCGAGCGCTTCGTCGATGGAGTTGTCTACAACCTCGTAAACCAAGTGATGGAGTCCCTTGGAACTAATGTCGCCGATGTACATGGCAGGACGCTTACGTACAGCCTCTAAACCTTCCAGTACCTGGATGTTACTGGCCGAGTAATTGCTTTCGCCGTTTATCTTTTCTTCTTCAGTCATAATCTAATTTCTCTTATTGTAATAACAAAGCAAAAATAGTGAAAATCCTTGATATATCATGCCGGCGGCTTGATAAATTTGGGCTGTTTACAGCTTTTTAGCACCGTGAGGATTTGTTTGTTTTGAGGGTATTGTCCGGGAATGATACAAACGCAGAAAAGTCCGAACTAAAAAGTCCGGACTCCCATATCTTTTGTGTAACTTATCAGCTTAACCGAGTTTGTTGATATAAACTGCCAACTTTGACTTCAGGTTGTTAGCCTTGTTCTTGTGGATTACGTTAGTCTTAGCCAACTTATCCAACATCTTTGTGATACCAGGATACATTGCTGTTGCTTCAGCTTTATCTGTAGTAGCACGAAGCTTACGAACAGCATTTCTCATGGTCTTGCCATAATATCTGTTGTGAAGTCTTCTTGTCTCTTCTTGTCTGATTCTTTTCAGTGATGATTTGTGATTTGCCATCTCGACTAATCTTTTTTAATTCGTTTATCTTTTTAATTGTAGCCCGTGGGGGAATCGAACCCCCCTTTCAAGAATGAAAATCTTGCGTCCTAACCGATAGACGAACGGGCCATCCTTGTTGAGCGTTTCCGCTCTTTGCAACCGTTTTTCCTTTCGTTTGCGGTTGCAAAGGTAGAAACTATTTTTGAATTGGCAAACATTTCTGATAAAAATTTTGCAGAATTTCTTCTGCGTTCCCTCTTGTATATGGTTTTATCTATTGATAATCAGGTGTATAATGATGTTTTAAATTTTCTGTATTTGCTTCATTTTTTTTATTCCTCTTCTTTAAGTTCCGTAGTTTCGCGCTTTTTTTGTAGCTTTGTTAGCCGGATTGAAACTTGATTAAAGGACGGAAATGTTACAGAAAACGCAAGGAATCGTATTGCATTCTTTGAAGTATAAGGATACTTCTATTATTGTAGACATCTATACCGAGGTGTCCGGACGGGCTTCTTTCCTGGTTCCGGTGTCCCGTTCGCGCAAGGCTGCGGTGAAGTCGGTACTGTTCCAACCTCTGTCTTTGGTGGAGCTGGAAGCGGATTTCCGTCCGAATACTTCTATATATAAGGTGAAAGAGGCAAAGTCTTTCTATCCTTTTACTTCGATTCCTTACGACCCTTATAAATCTGCCATCGCTTTGTTTCTGTCCGAATTCTTATATCGTGCGCTGCGCGAGGAGGCGGAAAACCGTCCTTTATTCGCTTATTTGCAGCATTCCATTGTCTGGTTGGATGAATGCGGCAGTGGCTTTGCCAATTTTCATCTGGTCTTTTTGATGCGTTTGTCGCGTTTTCTCGGATTGTATCCGAACTTGGAAGATTATCACGGCGGCGATTATTTTGATTTGCAGAATGCCTGCTTTACCCCGTTGCGTCCGCAATTGCATTCCGACTATATAGCGCCGGAAGAGGCGGCACGTCTCACAAGGCTGATGCGCATGAACTACGAAACAATGCATCTCTTTGCCATGAGCCGCATGGAGCGTGCCCGTTGTCTGACGATTATGAACGAGTATTACCGTTTGCATCTGCCGGATTTTCCCGTACTAAAGTCTTTGGAAGTCTTGAAAGAGTTGTTTGATTGAGCTCCGTTTCAAAGGGCATTCCGTTTCCTTACGTGTTTCCTGGAGTTTCCTGTAGAGAAACGCGCGTTTCCCTTAAGGGAAATTTCAGTTTCCTTAAAGGGAAATTCTCGTTTCTATGAAAGGGAACGGGCGTTTCTTCCGGGGGAAACGGGCGTGTCATAGGCATGGAAACAATAAAAAGCCGTACTTCAAACTGCTCTCCAACCGGAGGGGAGCTTGAAGTACGGCTCTGTACGTATTGGGTTGGGCAGAACGCTTATCCCAGCAATTCCTTTACTTTGGCCGAGATGGCACGTCCTTCGGCAAGCCCGGCAAGTTTCTTGCTGGCTACGCCCATTACCTTGCCCATATCCTTACCGCTGGTAGCGCCTGTTTCGGCGATGATTTCCTTCAAGGCAGCTTCCAGTTCTTCGGGAGACATCTGCTTGGGCAGGTATGCTTCCATAACCTTTACTTGCGCCAGTTCTGCATCGGCAAGGTCCTGGCGGCCTTGTTGTACGTAGATTTCGGCGGCGTCCTTGCCTTGCTTTGTCAACTTCTGAATGATTTTCAGGGCGTCGGCATCGGTCAGGGTATCATTGGCTCCCGGAGCGGTCTTGGCTTCGAGGAATACTTTCTTAATGTTTCTCAGGGTTTCCAAAGCTACTTTGTCTTTGGCTCTCATTGCGTTTTTAATGTCTTCGCTGACTCTTTCAAATAAATCCATATTGTTCTTTATTGTTTTACTGTTTACAATGTACTGTTTCCGGCTGAAGTCCGGAACGGCAGTCGGTTTAGAAAGTGATTATGCCGTTGCCGCCGCTTTCCGCTTCCTGCGCTTCTTCGGTGGCGAGTATGCCGGCTTCTTCCGCCTTGACCTTGATTGCCGCCAGGGTACTCTTGTCGCGCTGGTAGGTAGGGGAGTTCTCCACCATGCTGATGATGTCGGCGTTGTCCAAGTCTTCGGGGTTGAAGATATAGATATGCCGGCGGCGCAGACGCTGATACTTGGTGTTGGCATCCTTTCCGTAATAGGTTTCGCGGCGTGAGCGTCTTTGCTCTTCCTCTTCCTCCAGTTCGGCAAGGCGCTTCTGCTCTTCTGCGGTACGCTGGGTGATGCGGTCGTCCATCTCTTTCATGTGGATGTCCTGGATGCCGAAGCCGGTGGCAAGCAGGGTAATCTTGACCTTTTGCTCCAGTTCCGGGTCTTCCGCCATACCAAATTTGGTTTCGAAGTCGCGGTTGAAGCGGTTCATAAAGTCTTTTATTTCATCCATTTCGCTCATCATCAGTTCATGGTCGGGACTGTAGGAGATATTAAGCAGTACTTTCTTAGAGTTGAAGATGTCGTTATTGTTCAGCAACGGAGAATGCTGTGCATTCTTGATGGCTTCGCTGACTCGGCTTTCGCCTTCGCCGTAACCGGTACTCATAATAGCTACCCCACCATCTTTCATGACTGTTTTTACATCGTTGAAGTCGAGGTTGATGATGCCTCGCATAGTGATGATTTCAGCAATGCTCTTGGCTGCAATCAGCAAGGTGTCGTTTGCTTTGGCAAATGCGCTGGTTACGGAGAGGTCTGGATAGATTTCACCCAGTTTTTCATTGTTGATGACAAGCAACGCATCTACGTGTTTACTGATTTCTTCCACACCGTCTAATGCTTGGTCTATCTTCTTGTCTCCTTCCCAACGGAAAGGAATAGTAACGATACCAACAGTCAGTATGTCCATTTCTTTGGCAATCCGGGCAATGGTAGGAGCTGCACCGGTACCTGTACCACCACCCATACCGGCAGTGATGAAGACCATTTTCGTACCATCGTTCAACATCCCTTGCACTTCGTTTATGCTTTCTTCGGTCGCTTCTTTCGCTTTCGCGGGGCGGTTTCCGGCTCCTAATCCTTCGTGCCCCAGTTGCAGTTTAACTGGAACCGGAGATTCTTCCAATGCTTTGCGGTCGGTGTTGCAGACAACGAAAGCGACATCATGTATGCCTTCCCGGTACATGTGGTTTACGGCATTACCGCCACCGCCACCTACACCGATAACTTTGATGATTTTCGGTGAATCGGTCGGAAAATCGAATTGTGCTATATCGTCCATGAGTAATAGTTTATTCTGTTGTTAAAACTTATGTTACATTTTCTCTCCATCTCCTAGAATTTCTTCCTGAATTTTATCGAAGAGCCCCCAAAACCTGTTTGGTTTTGTATTGCCGGGTTTCTTCGTACCTGTACCGGTTTTGGTGCCCGACGTGGGTTTGGAAGGTTCGGGCTTCTTGGGGGCTTCTTTGACCGTATCTTTACCTGTATCAAATCCGATGACAGTTTGTGTGTCATTCGGGTCGTTGGGCTTTTCAAGGATCGGTTTCACCTCCTGCAGGCAGCAGTTTTCGTTGCCTGCGGCAAGAAGGCCGAGCAAGGTATTCTGCATACCGTCCTTGGTCAGTACGTCACTGAATCCGTGAACGGTATCATGCACGAAGCGCATCGTCTTTACTTTCTCTATTTTGCTTTGCTTGCGGAAAGCTTCCTCGATATTCTTCAGGTTTGCTCCGCCTCCGGTGAATACGACTCCGGAGAACAACTTATCCTCATAACCGGAGAGCTGCAACTGGTTCCATACGTTGGCAAGGATTTCTTCGGAGCGTGCTCCGATGATGTTGTTCAGCGTGGCCAGCTCAATGGCGCGTCCGTCTTCCAGTGCACATACGGCGGGTGTCTCGCTCTCTTCCTCTTCCTCGTAGAGGGCGTTGCCGTATTGCAGTTTCAGCTTTTCGGCATCCTGCTCTTCCATCTGCAGGGACGTGATGTCACGGGTAATGGTGTTGCCACCCAGCGGCAATACGCTCAGGTAACGGAGAATATTGTTCTTGTAGACTGAAATGGTGGTGGTATCGGCGCCGAAGTCCACCAGTGCACAGCCCGAACGCATCTCGTTTTCCGTTAAAACGGCGTTTGCCAACGCTATCGGAGCGATAAGCAGGTCGGCTATCTCCACCTTTGCCTGCTCGAAGCTGTGTTCCAGGTTCTTCTTGAGTGAGGCGCGTGCCACGATGTTGAGGAACTGTCCTGTGATGTGCTGGCCTGCCACGCCCACCGGGTCGGCTTGCAGGGTATTGTCTATCTTGTATTCTTGGGGGGCCACATCCAGTACACTCATGTCTGCCAACGGCACTTCAAGGTTCTCGTCACAGATGGAGTCTACCAGCTCTTGCGAGATGATGCCTTCTTCGTCCAGTGTACGACTCACCGCGTTTTTTACTGTGCGCAATGACTGTCCGCCGATGCCTACATATACTTTGGCAATGGAGTTGTTGAGCTGGTTTTCCAGCTTGTTGGTGATGGAAGCCAATGCCTGTGCTGTCTTGTCGATGTTGTAGATGACCCCCTTGTGGATAAACGAGGACGCATCTTCGCGTGCATAGGCCAACACCTGAATGCTTCCGTCACTGTTCTTCTTTCCTGCGATACCGGAAATCTTGGAAGAACTCAACTCAATAGCGGCGATGAAATCTGTTGTTGCCATAACTGTTTTATTTACTATTTTACTATTTACTGTCTACTATTTGCTGCGCGGTAACTATTCTCTTTTCGTGCAGATAATCTGGTTACCAAACTCAACACTGATACGGGAATATTTGTTCCAGCCTACCTTGTTCAATCCTTTTTCGTAGAATACCTTTACCCGTTTCAGCTTCCGTTCGAAGTCGTCCAGTTTACCGAGGTAGATGACATGGTCGCCTACGCGCGGTACCAGCTCTATGTTTTTGTCGGGCAATACATGAATCTGCTCGATTTGCGCGTTCCAGAACGAATTCTTTTGCAAAAATACACCAAACTTATATAAATCCCTCATGGCAAACGACTTTTCTACGTTTCCGGTCACAATGGCACGGTGCGCAACGCACTTTGCATCGGGCGGCATTACCGTGCCCTTATTGTCCAAATAGTAGTTCTCGCCGTTGGCGCTCATTATCCTCAGGATAGGGATGCGCTGGGTTACTTCGATACAGAGTTTGCCGCTCGGCGTCTTGTAACATTCCACTTCGTCGATGAGCGGATGCTTGGAGAGCGCCTGCTCCAACGTTTTGGTGCGGATACGGTCCAAGTGCTTGCCTATGGGACTGACGCCTTTCTTTTCGAGCATGGCGGCTACTTCCTTTTTCGTGATGAAGCCGGCATATACCGTGTCTTTGATAACCAGCTCCACATCACGGCACACTTGACCCGCCGGCTTCCGGTTGAAAGCGGTAACGGCCACTATCAGGTAGACAAGGACGAGCAACAGGACGATAGAAAGTAGAATCCTTTTAATCATAGGCTTATTTGCTGTTTACTGTTTTACGGTTTACGCTTTGCTGCGCTGTTCGAGCAGCCGGGCTATGGAAGGTACATAGTTGTCCAGGTCTCCGGCTCCCAGCACTATCAGCACTTCAACCGGTTTCTTCGAGAGCAGGTCGGGAATGTCTTCCTTCCTGCATATACACTTTTCGATGCCCGGGCGCAGGTTGTCGTATATGAGTTGGCTGCTGACACCGGGAATGGGTTGTTCGCGGGCAGGGTATATCTCTGTCAGAATCACTTCGTCCAGTAGCGAGAGGCTGTCTGCAAAGTCTTTGTAGAAGTCTCTGGTACGGGTATAGAGATGGGGTTGGAAGATAGCCGTTATCTTCTTGTCCCGGTAAAGTTCGCGGATAGACTTCACGCTTTGCGCGATTTCGGCGGGATGATGGGCGTAGTCGCTGAGGAATACGAGTCTGTCCGTCTTTATCTTGAAGTCGAAACGGCGGTCTACGCCGCGGAAACTGGCCATTCCCTGTCTGATTTCCTCATCGGTGACCCCGTTCAGGTGTGCAAGCGCCATGGCTGCCACGCCGTTCTCTATGTTGATGCCGATAGGTACACCGAGCCGGATATCGTTGATGCGGGTGTCCGGAGCAATGAAGTCGATGACGATTTCACCGTTTCCGATGCGGATGTTCTCGGCATGGAAGTCTCCTTCGTCGCGGGAGTAGGTATAAGTTCTTACGCCCGGCTGTACATCCGGCTGCAAGGCAAGTCCCTTCCGGATAATCAGTGCCCCTCCCGGTTGGATAAGGGTGGTGTAGTGGCGGAAGCTTTCAAGATAAGCCTCGCGCGTGCCGTATATGTCCAAATGGTCGGGGTCGGTAGAGGTGATAACGCTCATATAGGGAGAAAGCCAGTGGAACGAACGGTCGAACTCGTCGGCTTCGATTACGGTGTACGGACTGGTCGGAGATAAGAGCAGGTTTGTTCCGTAGTTCTTGGAGATGCCTCCGAGAAAAGCCGTGCAGCCCACATGCGACTGGTGGAAGAGATGCGCCGCCATTGTACTTGTGGTGGTCTTGCCATGCGTACCGGCAACGCAGAGTCCTTTGCTGCTGCGGGTAATCGTGCCCAATACCTGGGAACGTTTATGTATCTCGAAACCATTCTCCCGGAAATAGACCAGTTCGGCATGTTCCTGAGGAATGGCAGGGGTGTACACCACCAGTGTGCTTTCCTTATCCTTGCAATTTTCAGGGATGAGACCGGTGTTTTCCTCATAATGTATTTGTGCACCTTCTGCAATGAGATGCCCGGTCAGTTCGCTCGGCGTACGGTCATATCCCGCCACGAACTTGCCTTTGGATAGAAAATAGCGTATCAGTGCGCTCATGCCGATGCCGCCGGCACCGACGAAATAAACGGATTTTATGGTTTCTATATTCATGTACTTGTCATTTAATAAGTTTCAGCACCTCTTTGGCGATGACGGTTGCCGAGTCGGGCAATGCCAATCGGGCGATGTTGTTGCTCAATTCTTTCAGTTTATCACTGTCTTTTACCGTATCCAGTGCTGCGGGCAGGAGTTTCTCTTCGGCTTCCGCGTCCTTTACGTAGATGGCGGCGTCTTTATCGACGAGCGCCAGTGCGTTCTTGGTCTGGTGGTCTTCTGCCACATTGGGCGAGGGGACAAGGATTACAGGCTTGTGAAGCAGGCAGAATTCCGAAATGGAGCCAGCGCCGGCACGGGAGATTACCAAATCGGCAGCCGCATAGGCCTTCGCCATGTCTTTGATGAAATCCGTCACATACAGGTTGGGTATGGCATTGATGTGCGGGTGGTGTACGGCTTCACCGGTTACCGCGGTGATGGCGTCCCTTACCTGGTCGATGTATATTTTGCCGGTCTGCCAGATGAACTGTATGTCGGAGTTCTGCCGGATGACGTCAAGGCCGGCGGTCAGGGTGCGGTTAATGGTGCGTGCCCCGAGGCTGCCGCCCAGTATCAGGATAGTCTTTTTGGACGGGTTCAGGCTGAAGTAGCTTACGGCTTCTTCGTGCGCAACGGCATGTCCGAGCAAGTTCTGGCGGACGGGGTTGCCGGTCATGATAATCTTCTCTGCAGGGAAGAACTTTTCCATGCCTTCGTAGGCAACGCATATCTTGCAGGCTTTCTTGGCAAGCAGCTTGTTGGTGACACCTGCATAGGAGTTCTGCTCTTGTATCAGGGTAGGCACTCCCATCATTCCCGCCGTTTTCAGGGTAGGGCCGCTGGCATAGCCGCCTACGCCTACTGCCACCTGCGGATGGAATTGCTTGATGATGCTGCGCGCTTTCCATTGGCTGCGTGCCAGTTTCACCAATACGGCAAAGTTCTTCCACAAGTGCTTGCGGTCGAAGCCCGCCACGGGCAGGCCGATAATCTTGTAGCCGGCATCGGGTACACGCTGCATTTCCATGCGGCCTTCTGCACCTACGAACAGGATTTCTGCATCAGGACGCAATTCCTTAATCGCGTTGGCAATGGATACGGCCGGGAAAATGTGTCCGCCCGTACCGCCACCGCTGATGATAATGCGCGGCTTGTTGTTCTTTGTTTCCATATCTGAGTTTATCTACTTGCTACTACTGATAATTAATCTTATTCAAATTCGGCATCGCTGTTCAGCATCTTGGCTGTCGGCTCGGCAGCGCTTTGCGCTTCGCTGTAGGTGCTTTCGTTCCCGTTGCCGGTTTCCACCTGCATGGTGATTTGGGCATCGTGCGCTCTCTGTTCTTCCAGCTTGGCGGTATATCGGCTCACACTCAGTATCATGCCGATATAGGCGCAGTTTATCAACGTCGAAGTACCTCCTTTGCTGATAAGCGGCAGCGGTTGCCCGGTTACGGGAGCCAGTCCCACGGCCACCATCATGTTGAAGATGGCTTGCGACACCAGCAGCAGGGCTATGCCGATGATGAGGAAGGCGGGGAAGGTGCGGTCGCATTTCTTTGCGATACGTCCTACACGTATCAACAGACAGATGTAGAGGAATACGACTATGACGCCTCCTACCAGTCCGAGTTCCTCGATGATAATGGCAAAGATGAAGTCGGAGAATGCCTGGCTCAGGAAGTCACGCTGTACGGAGTTGCCCGGTCCCTTGCCGATGACATTGCTGGTGGCGACGGCGATACGTGCGTGGGCTATCTGGGCGTCTTTGTCTATATCGAATTTTGCGGCAGGCACTACCTCGTCACTCGTAAACTTCTCGATACGGGCACGCCACGTGTCGAACCGGTGCAGGAAAGGTATGTCGCTGTTCTTTGTCATCAGCAGGAAAGTTACGGCAACAATACCTACCGATGCCAGGCTGCCAATCAGCATCAACAGGCGTTTTGCAGAGACACGCCCTATGAACATCATCAGAAAGACTACCCCGAACAGCAATGCCGCCGTGGACAAGTTCTCCGGAGCAATGAGCAGGCAGATAACTCCGGTTATTATCATAATCCGCTTGAAAGCCTTCGGATTGGCGCCGTCCTCATCCTGCCCTTTGGACAGGATGAAAGCCGTGACTATGATAACCGCCATTTTGGCTATCTCCGAGGGCTGGAACTGTATGCCCATGAACGTCATCCAGCGCGCCGCCCCGTTGATACGTTCCATCATCATGACCAGTATCAGCAGTATTGCGGAAGCCGGCAACAGGAAGACAGGGAATACCTGAAACCATTTATAGGGGATGTTGTGCATAAGGACCACAATCACAGCACCTACCATCAGGATAATGCTGTGTTGGGTGATGGGCCCCCAATGGTCGCCGCTCTTATAGGTAAGCGTACTGGCAGCACTGAACACCTCTGTAATGGAGATGAGGCAGAGGAAGAGGAAAATAATCCAGATTACTTTGTCTCCTTTGAATATGCTTTTTAATAAATCCATTTATAACTCTCTTACGTATTTCTTGAATTGGTCGCCCCGGTCTTCATAGCTCTTGAAGAGGTCGAAGGAAGCGCAACAGGGACTCAATAATACTGTTTCGCCTTTCCGGGCTAATTTGAAAGCGGCGTCTACCGCGTCTTTCATGCCGGTCTGCACATCGGCCACCGGCAGACCGAGGCGGTCGAAAAAGCCGTGCAGCTTTTCATTGTGCAGTCCCAGGTAGACCAGCGCGGAGCATTTGCTACGTACCAAATCCTCTATTTCGGTATAGTCATTCCCCTTGTCTTTGCCGCCGAGGATAAGCACGGTTTTGGTTGTCATGCTTTGCAGGGCGTACCAGCAGGAATTGACATTGGTTGCTTTGGAATCGTTTATGAATTGGACGCCACGTACGGTCGCTACCTTTTCCAGACGGTGTTCTACACCTTTGAAGTCGGACAAGGCTTTGCGGATATCTTCTTTGCGGATACCTGCAAGGTTGGCGGAAATGCCGGCAGCCAATGAGTTATACAGGTTGTGGGTTCCTCGCAGGGCAAGTTCTTCCTGCTCCATATTGAAAGCAATCGGTTCGTTGATTTCCACTTCACCGTCTTCCACATAAGCGATGGCGCCGTCTTCCTTTACGGCGGCGAAAGGATAGGGATGGGCTTTTAAGCCGTGCTTTTCCAGCTCTCTGCGGATGATGGGGTCGTCGTTCCAGTAGATGAAAGCATCTTCCGGAGTCTGGTTTTGCGTGATGCGGAATTTGGCATCCACATATTTCTGCATGCAGTGATCGTATCTGTCCAGATGGTCAGGGGTAATGTTCATCAGAACGGCGATATTGGCGCGGAACTTATACATATTGTCCAATTGGAAGGAGCTGAGTTCGATAACATAATAGTCGTGCTTCTCCATGGCCACCTGCAAGGCAAGGCTGTTGCCGATGTTGCCTGCCAGCCCTACATTCAGTCCCGCACTCTTGAAGATGTGGTAAATGAGCGAGGTGGTGGTAGTCTTGCCGTTAGAACCGGTGATGCAAATCATTTTGGCGTTTGTATAACGTCCGGCGAACTCTATCTCGGAGATGATGGAGATGCCTTTTTCTTTCAATTTCAGAATCAGCGGAGCGTCGTTGGGGATGCCGGGACTTTTTACCACTTCATCGGCATTCAGTATCAGCTCTTCCGTGTGCTGTCCTTCCTCCCAGGCAATGCCATGTTTGTTCAGCAGTTCCTTGTATTTGTCTTTAATGGCAGACATGTCGGATACGAACGTGTCGAAACCTTTCACCTTGGCAAGTACGGCAGCTCCCGCGCCGCTTTCGCCTGCTCCTAAAACTACAATTCTACTCATATACTATTATAATTAAGAATGGAGAATGATGAATGAAGAATCCGGCTGCATATTGTGATGTGCTGTATCGGTAACTCTTCATTTTTCATTCATGATTCTTCATTGGGTTGTTATCTTATCTTTAACGTTATAATTGTTATTGCTGCCAGTACTATGGTTACGATCCAGAAGCGGACGGTAATCTTTGATTCATGGAACAATTGTGCCGGTTGGGTAAATACCACTTTGCAACCGGGCTCTATCAGGTTCATGCCGGTGCGGAAGTGGTCGTGTATCGGCGTCCGTTTGAAGAGACGCTGTTTTACCCCTTTCCGTTTGCCGGCTTTGTAGTATACCCGTTGCAGAATTACCGACAGGTTCTCTACAAGGAATATGCCGCATAGGATAGGTATCAGCAGCTCTTTATGGATGATAATGGCGTATACGGCAATGATGCCGCCGATGGTCAGACTGCCTGTATCGCCCATGAATACCTGTGCCGGGTAGGCGTTGTACCAGAGGAAGCCGATAAGTGCACCGATGAAAGCGCAGATAAAGATTACCAGCTCTTCCGAACCCGGTATGTACATGATGTTCAGATAACCGGCATATTCGATATGGCTGGATACGTATGCCAGTATGCCCAGTGTCAGACCGATAATGGCGGAGTTGCCCGCTGCCATGCCGTCCATGCCGTCATTCAGGTTGGCGCCGTTGGAAACGGCGGTTACTACGAATATGGTGACGAGTACGAACAGTATCCAGCCCGCCGTTTGTGCGTGTTCTCCCATGAAAGACACGAGGTCGGCATAGTCAAGGTTGTTGCTCTTGAAGAAAGGGATGGTAGTCTGTGTAGCCTTGATTTCTTTGGCGGCATGTACTACCTCGATGCCTTGTCCCGGTTTCTCTACCTCGATGTTTTCACGGATAACGACCTGCGGACTGAGATACAGGGTAAGCCCTACAATGAGTCCCAAGCCTACCTGGCCGATAATCTTGAACTTACCGTGCAGGCCTTCCTTGTCTTTCTTGAATATCTTGATGTAATCGTCGGCAAACCCTAATGAACCTAACCACACAGTGGTGATAAGCATCAGAATCATATAGATATTATTCAGTTTGCCCAGCAACAGGCAGGGAATCAGAATGGCAAAGATAATGATTACTCCGCCCATGCTCGGTACGCCCACCTTGTTTACGCCGAACGGGTCGATGTTGGCATCCCGTTGCGTCTCGGTAATCTGTTTGCGTTTCAGCAGGTCGATGAACTTGTCACCCCAGATGCTCGAAATGAGCAATGCCAGGATGATAGCCATCAATGCCCTGAAAGATGTATAGCCGAACATACCCGCACCGGGGAAGTCGTATTTATCTAACCATTGGAATAAGTAGTATAACATAATTTCTTACTTTATCACTTTAAAACATTATCGCCTTTAGTTCCTCTTTGTCATCGAAATGATGCTTCACTCCTTTTATCTCCTGATAATTTTCATGTCCTTTACCGGCTACGAGAATGACATCTCCCGGTTGCGCCAGCATGCAGGCGGTCTTTATGGCTTCTTTTCTATCGGTGATACTGATTGTCTTCTGCAAATCGTCCTTATCCAACCCTGCCAGCATATCGTTGATGATATCTTGCGGCTCTTCAAAGCGGGGATTGTCGGAAGTGATGATAACACGGTCGCTCAAACGGGCGGACTCTTTAGCCATGATAGGACGTTTCCCTTTATCACGGTTGCCGCCTGCGCCGACTACGGTAATCACTTTGCCTTTGCCTTCCAGTACGCCGTGGATGGCATTCAGCACATTCACCAACGCATCCGGAGTATGGGCATAATCCACAATGGCGGTAATGCCCTTCGGAGAGCGGATAGAGTCGAATCTGCCTGCTACAGGGTGCAAAGTGCTGAGGGCAACGAGCACATCTTCTTCTTTCTTTCCCAACAGTACGGCTGCGCCGAATACGGCAAGAAGGTTGGAAGCATTGAACTTGCCGATAAAGCGTACGGCCAGCTCATGGTTGTTGAAGTCGAGCAGCATGCCTTCAAAATGAGACTCCAATACTTTTCCCTTGAAATCGCTGAGGCTTCTCAATGAATACGTATATACGCTCGAACGTGTGTTCTGGGTCATGACCAGCCCGTTCTTGTCGTCCAGATTGGTCAGGCTGAACGCGTTCTTAGGCATGTCGTCGAAGAACTTCTTTTTTGCTTTGAGGTAGTTTTCGACAGTCTTGTGATAATCCAGGTGGTCGCGCGTAAGATTGGTGAAGATGCCGCCGGCAAACTTCAAACCGCTGATACGCTGTTGTGCGATAGAGTGGGAGCTGACTTCCATGAATGCGTATTTGCATCCGGAGTCTGCCATCTCACCCAGCAGGCGGTTAAGGGTAATCGGGTCGGGGGTGGTATGCTCGGTCGGCACGGGGCGGTCGTCAATGTAGTTGCATACCGTGGAAATCAGTCCGACTTTATATCCGAAATAACGGAATGTATTATATAATAAGGTGGCAATGGTTGTTTTGCCATTAGTGCCGGTTACGCCCACCAGCTCCATTTTGGAAGTGGGATCACCGTAGAAAGTGGTGGCAACCTTACCCACCGCATTCTCGCTGTCTTTTACTTGGATATATGTAACATCAGGATTTGTTTCCTCCGGCATGTCTTCGCACAGTACGGCTATAGCGCCTTTTTCAATGGCGGTAGGGATATATGCGTGACCGTCGGTCTGCGTACCGCGCATTGCCATAAACAAATGTCCGGCCGCAACTAAACGGGAGTCGATATTCACTCCTGTTATATCTTTCTCCGTACTGCCGATAATTTGTACCGGTTGTATCGCTTTTAATAGTTCGCTTAATTTCATTCCTTATTATATAATAATGTATATTCTTATATTAACGTAATGTCAAGGCTATTGTCTGTCCTTTTATCAATCGGCTTCCGCCTGCGATGGACTGGTTTCTTACCTTGCCGATGCCGTTGAGGCGTACTCTAAGTCCTTTGCTTTCCAGCAGATAAACAGCATCCTTGGCCCCCATGCCCACTACGCTGGGAACTATGCCGTCAGAAACTTTCTGATTTTGCAGGATAACGGCGGACGGGGCAGCCTGGCTGTGTCCCCACAACTCTCTCTTGTTTTCTACCTCAAACTGTTTCTGCACCGGAACATCCAATGTGTTGAGCACGCATAATGCCTCGTTCATCTCCCCGGCTTTTACCGCAGGAATTACATTGGTGGTGCTGTCTATCGCACTGCGTATATCGAACCGCAGATTCTTGGCATATACCCTTTCTGCAATCTTGCTGAATACGCTACCCGCCATCAAACCGCCCGATGCCGGAAGTCCAGGCTTCTGTATGGAAACGATGCAACTGTATTTGGGAGCCTCTGCCGGGAAGTATCCGCAGAAACTGACGAGATAATTTACCCGTCCCGCCTTATAACCGGCGGCACCTTGCGAAATCTGCGCCGTACCCGTCTTGCCGGCTACGGCAAACTGTTTGCTTCCGGCGGGTTTGGCCAAACCTTCGGCAACTACTTTGCGCAGAATCTCCCGTATCTGTGTCAGCGTATTGTCCGAGCAAATCTTCGGATTGATAACTTCCGTAGGAAAGTCACGGACAACCTCACCGTCTTTCACTGCCGCTTTTACGAATTTAGGGCGCACCATTGTACCGTTGTTGGCAATGGCATTATAGAAAGTCAGTATGTTCAGTGGCGGTACCTGCGTTTCATATCCTATACTCATCCAGGGTAACGTGGTCTTGGCAAAATACCGTTCTTTCGGACCGCGGATGTTAGGTTTGCCCTCTCCGGCTATTTGCAGGTGGAGCGGGCGGTCTATACCGATACGCTTCAATCCGTCTACGAACTTCTGCGGATTGTCGCTGTAGTGCTTGTCGATAAGATATGAAACGCCGATATTGGATGATACTTCCAGAATACGTGTCACATCAATCTTGCCATATCCGCCCCGATGCCAGTTATGGTCTTTCATCGGGCGGCCGTGCATCATCATGACGCCGTTGCCTGTGTCGACTTCCGTATGAGGAGTAATCTTTCCGTCTTCAAGGGCTACCATGATAGAGGCTGTCTTGAATGTGGAACCCGGTTCCAGCATATCGCTGATGGCGTTATTACGCATTTCGTAATAGTTGCCGTCGCCCGCTTTCATCATGTTGACAATGGCTTTTACTTCTCCGGTCTGCACTTCCATCAATACGGCAACGCCCACACTGGCGTTTATCTCTTTCAGCTTGTCTATCAGTGCTTTCTCGCAAATATCCTGCATACCTACGTCGATGGTGGAAATGATGTCGCAGCCGTCTACGGGAGCAATGTCCACGATATTCAGGTATTTGTTCATCACCTTCTGGCGATGAGTGATACCGTCGCGTCCTTTCAGCAGCGTATCAAAGGCAAGCTCGATACCGTTTTTGGCTCCTTGCGCTGTATCGGCATAGAGGTCGCCGAGTGTACGTGCCGCCAGAGAACCGAAAGGTTTCTTACGTTGGTTGAAAGGCTGTTCATGGAAGCCTCCTTTATATTTGTTTAGTTTGAATACCGGCAGTCTTTTAACTTCTTTGTACTGGATATAGGAGATACGTTTCGGGTAAATCAGGTAATTGCGGCTACCCTTTTTGCGTCCTCTTAACAGATGTCTTTTAAATTCGGCGGCACTTTTATCGGGGAATATCCGGTGCAATCCTTCGCAGATTTCTCTCAGATGATTCATAAGCATGGTGTCTTTCTTCTCTCCACCCGCTTTGAAGTCCATGTAAATACGGTACTCCGGTAGGGAGCTCGCCATTAATTTACCATCCGATGAAAGGATATTGCCGCGGTTGGGCTTCACCCTAACATTCTCCTTTACAAAGCGGTCGGCAACATCTTGCCAGTACTGACGTTCGGCAAACATGATGACAGTACCTTTTACGATAATAGCTACTCCTATCAGTCCCATGACGAGGACTACGAAGAAGTAGCGGGTCATTATATTTTTCTTGTTTACTGCCAAGGTTGTTTCGATTTACTATTATACTATATTACAGTTTACTTGTTTATCGGTTTGCTTACCATTATCCGTACTTATTTGATTAAGTACGGCGGATTGGTCGAAGTCTGCAAATCGCTCTCTTTCGTTGCGATGTATTCCTCGATACGCGATTGACGGCTCCGTTCCATCAGTTCGGAACTGCGTGTCAGGGCATCGTATTTTATATCTATCAGTTCTTTCTTGAGCTTGTCTATCTCTATCATCTGCTGCTGGCAGGCGTAACGGTTATGGATATAGAACAGAATAAGAACCATGATGAGGACAAGCAGCCTCGTCTGACGGCGGAAAAAGTCCGTAGCCAGAATATCACCGCCTATAATGTTCTTTAGCGAAGTCCGTCTTTTCACCTTTTCGCCTTTTTGCTCCTCTTGTTTATTATTTGTTTCATTCATCGTTCTATCTCTTTACAGCCTTATCGCTTCCCTCATTCTTACAGTTTTTCCGCAATCCTCAGCTTGGCGCTTCGCGAGCGCGGGTTGCGTTCTATTTCATCGTTATCCGGAACAATCACTTTATTGTTTACCAGACGGAAAGGCGTCTGTACGTTTCCGAAGAAGTCTTTTTCCGCCTTGCCCTCTATGTTGCCGGTCTTCATGATGTTTTTCACCATGCGGTCTTCCAGCGAATGATAGGTGATTACCACTAGCCTTCCACCCGGCTTTAATGCTTCCGTGGCTGCATATAACATCTCTTTCAACGCTTCCATTTCCCGGTTGACTTCGATGCGCAACGCCTGAAACACTTTGGCAAGCTCTTTCTTTTCTCTTTCACGTCCGAAGAGGGGCTTGATAATTTCCAGAAATTCCCCGATGGTGCCAATCTTTTGAGCGGCACGTGCCTTGACAATAACGGATGCCAGCTTGCGACTGTTCTTCAATTCTCCATACAGATAGAAAATGTCGGCAAGGCGTTCTTCATCGTATGTATTTACGATGTCGGCGGCTGTGAGTCCGGCACGCTTGTTCATCCGCATATCGAGGGCGCCGTCAAAACGGAACGAGAACCCCCGTTCGCTATCGTCGAAATGATGTGACGACACACCGAGGTCGGCGAGTACGGCATCTACCTGCTCGATGCCATGATAACGCAGGAAGTTATGCAGATACCGGAAGTTGCTGCGTACAAAAGTGAAGTGCGGATCGTTTACGATGTTCCGTTCGGCATCTTCATCCTGGTCGAAACCAAGCAGTCTTCCACCGTCTCCCAGGCGGGAGAGTATCTCGCGGGAATGGCCGCCTCCTCCGAATGTCACGTCTACATACGTTCCGTCCGGACGGATATTCATTCCGTCAACGCTTGGCATCAACAGTACCGGAATATGATATGTCGTTTCTTCTTTCATTTTTCTTTCATTACAATCGTTCTATTACTCTACGCTCTTATCGCTTGTCTCTGCTTCTTCCTCTCCCAGGTTTTCCTCTCCTAAAATATCTTGCAGCGCTTCGCTGAATTCTTCCGGGTTCATAAAGGGCTGTTCAGCCTTTTCTTTCGCCCATATTTCGATGGTGTTGTCCACGCCGATAAAGCGTACCTCGCTTTGTATGCCTGCCATTTGCAAGTAGCGTTTAGGTAGCAGGATGCGTCCGTTCCCGTCGGGAATCATGATTTCCGCATCGCTTACAAACTGTCGGAAAATTTGTTGGTGTTTCGCATTCCATTTGTTCAGCCGCTGCCGGAGTTGGTTTTGCGTTTTGAACCAGACGCTTTCGGGGTAGAGTATCAGGCAGTCCTGAAATACATCTTTACGCAATACGAGTCTCTCCTCGGAAGCAGCCTGCAACTGTTTCCGAAAGCCGGCAGGGATAAATACACGTCCCTTTGTATCCGTCTTTGCTTCAATATTGCCTAAAAAGCGTATCATTTTCACCTTATTATAATAAGCGACGGTAAAAGTACACATTTCCCCACAATTCCCCACAATGTTTTAACTAAAATCTTATTTAGAAGTTTTCAACAGCTTGTTGATTACTTATTCTATTGAAAATGAACAATGTGTTATGTTGCTTGTTTGGTGGAGGTATTGTGTGCTTCCCGAGTAAACACATGGTCTGTTGGCAGGAAATGCATCATCTGTTTAATGGGAATATATGGTGTGTTTGCCCCGAACAGATAGTGCGTTTTTGAATAAAACGATGTTTGTCCGTATCCCCTTCACCTTTCATTATGCCCTGTTGACGGCGTTTGGCGGGTGAACCCTGTAATTTGCGGTTGGCTTATGATTTGTCTCCCTATGCAAATGATTTTGTCCCGTAAGGCACATGAAACATCTTACGGGACAAAAAGAATCATCCCATGAGGCAGATATATTTACCCCATGGGATGATTTTATATAGAATGTTGACTAAACAAAATCTTTCAGTTCTTGTTGTAATTTTTGGCGGGTAAAGAAGATACGGCTCTTTACAGTTCCCAGTGGGAGTCCCAGCTTCTCGGCTATTTCGCGGTATTTAAAACCGGAAACATGCATGGAGAACGGTACTTTGTATTCGCGTGGCAGTGAATTGACGATACGGTGCATCTCTTTCAGGTCATATGCGCTTTCTGTGTTCTCGAATGCTGTGTCGCGCGGCAGGTTCAGGTGGTAAAGATTGTCCGTCTGGTCCACAAATGTCTGGTCGCGCACTACTTTACGATAATTGTTAATAAAGATGTTGCGCATGATCGTATATATCCAACCTTTGAAATTAGTATCGGGCATGTATTTATCTTCATTATCCAAAGCCTTGAGTGATGTTTCTTGAAGAAGGTCGTTGGCTTCTTCGCGGTCGGAGGTGAGCTTGTACGCAAAGCGTAATAAATCGTTTTGAACTCCGATCAGATCTTTTTTAAATGTCATACTATTCATAAATGTGCTTTGTTAAATGGTTACTTGTTCGTTTTGCCTTTTAGCATTGCAAGTTTACGAAAGTTCCGGCTTTTCGACAGGCTGTTTTTAAGCAATCTTTGGGGTGAAAACTATCAATTGATAGATTTTGGGTGCTATTTGATAGATTTTAGGTGCAGTTTTCTATCGAATATTTGCATTTAATTAAAAAGATGCGTTAATTTTGCGCAATCATTTCATCACAAAAAGAATGGCTGACGACTCTTTATTTTTGATTGACATTGATAAGATTCTTCGGGAGAAAGCTCCGAAGCATGTGAAGTATATCCCTAAGTTTGTCGTATCTTATTTGAAGCGCATTGTTCATCAGGATGAATTGAATGTTTTTCTGAGAGAGTCGAAAGATAAAGTGGGGGTGGAATTCCTGCAGGCTTGTTTGGACTTTCTGGATGCCAAATTGATAGTGAAGGGCAAGGAGAATCTGCGAAAAGACGGTCTTTATACATTCGTTTCCAATCATCCCTTAGGCGGACAGGATGGAGTGGCGTTGGGCTATGTACTCGGGAGTTTTTACGATGGAAAGGTGAAATATATGGTAAATGACCTGCTTATGAACCTGCATGGACTGGCTCCTCTTTGTATTCCTATCAATAAGACCGGCAAGCAGGCCAAGGACTTTCCGAAAATGGTAGAGGCCGGGTTTGCATCGGACGATCAGCTCATTATGTTTCCTGCCGGGCTTTGCTCGCGTCGCCGGAATGGGGTTATCCGCGATTTGGACTGGAAAAAGACGTTTATAGTAAAGAGCGTTGAAGCGCACCGCGATGTAGTACCCATTCATTTTGACGGCCGTAACTCCGATTTTTTCTATAACCTGGCGAATCTTTGCAAAACGTTGGGTATCAAGTTTAATATAGCCATGTTGTATCTGGCAGATGAAATGTTGAAAAACCGTCATAAAACATTTACCATTACTATAGGTAAGCCTATTCCCTGGCAAACATTCGATAAGACGAAAACACCTGCCCAATGGGCGCAGTATGTGAAAGATATTGTGTATAAATTGTAAGTTGAACATTGAATATAAAAAAATAGAAGCTCGGAAGATGGAAGATATTATTGCACCGATAAGCAAAGAACTGCTGAAAGCGGAGTTGACCGAAGACAAACGCTTGCGCATGACGAATAAGAGTAATAATCAGATATATATTATTACTGCTCAGGATTCACCCAATACGATGAAGGAAATTGGACGTCTGCGTGAGATTGCATTTCGTGCTGCCGGTGGCGGAACAGGAATGTCCATGGATATTGATGAGTACGATATTATGGATAATCCTTATAAGCAGTTGATAGTCTGGAATCCGGAAGAGGAAGAGATATTGGGCGGTTACCGCTATATTCTCGGTACGGATGTACGCTTCGACGAGCACGGTGCGCCGATTTTGGCTACTGCGCACATGTTTAATTTTTCCGAGAAATTCTTGAATGAATATCTTCCTACTACCATTGAGCTTGGACGTTCATTCGTGACGCTCGAATACCAGTCTACCCGTCGCGACAGCAAAGGTTTGTTCGCATTGGATAATTTGTGGGACGGCTTGGGTGCGCTGACAGTGGTTATGCCCAACGTGAAGTATTTCTTCGGAAAGGTTACCATGTATCCCAGCTATATCCGTAAAGGACGCGACATGATTCTTTATTTCCTGAGAAAGCATTTTGCCGATAAAGACAGTCTGATTACTCCGATGAAACCGCTGCAATTGGAGTCGGACGAGGAAGAACTGGCTGCATTGTTCTGTAAGGATACATTTAAGGAAGACTATAAAATATTGAATGGCGAAATCCGTAAGTTGGGATACAATATTCCGCCGTTGGTAAATGCCTACATGAGTCTTAGTCCGACAATGCGTATGTTCGGTACGGCCATTAATTACGGTTTCGGTGATGTGGAAGAAACAGGTATCCTGATTGCCGTCGATGAAATCCTGGCGGAAAAGCGCATCCGCCATATCCAGTCATTCATCGAAAGCGAGCCGGAAGCATGCAAACTGACTTCCGGGGCGAATAAGATATTCTATCCGAGCAGATAAATCATACAGCCGGCAGGCTGTTTCCGTTGATTTTCCGGTAGAGGTCGAGGGCGAATACATCCGTCATGCCGGATATGTAGTCCAATACGGCCTGTATCCTTTCATACAGTGCAGTTGCTTTCATATTATATTGTCCGGATACCCGGTTAATGAGCAACTGCGAATATGCTTTTTCCGGTGAACGTACCGCATCGATCATCAGTTCGAGCAAGGTGCTGATGATACGGAAGCCGGCAAGTTCTATGTCCAATACATCGCGCGAACGGTATATCTTCTTGAAAGATACCTCTGCGCAATGTTGGTAGGCCGCGGCAGGCCGTTCGGTGATATGCTTGATGAGACTTCCCTCAAATTCCCCTTCCAGTATCTGTACTTCGTTATCGAGGAATGCCCGGGTGCATTCGCCGATAAGCAGCCCGATGACGGAAGAACGCAGATAGGCTATCTGCTCATTGGTGTCGCTCACAATCTTGAGCGTATCGAGGATGTGCGCCTTACGTTCGTCGGGAAAGTAGGCCAGCAGCAGGTCCTGCGTTTCCTGCGTAGTGAGAATCTTCAGTTTGTGGGCATCTTCGATATCCATCATCTGGTAGCAGATGTCATCTGCCGCTTCTACCAGGTAGACAAGCGGGTGACGTGCGTATTTCAAAGGTGAACCGTTAAGTTGTTTCATCCCCAGTTCTTCGGCTATTCGCCGGAAACTTTCTTCTTCGGTAGTAAAGAAGCCGAACTTGGATTTCTGTCCTGCCAGACTCGATGAAAAGGGGTATTTTACGATGCTGGCAAGTGTGGAATAGGTCAGGACGAAACCGCCTTTGCGGCGTCCTTCAAACTGATGGGTAAGCAGACGGAAAGCATTTGCATTTCCTTCAAAATGAGTCAGGTCTTCCCATTGTGCCGGGGTGAGTTGTTCTCCGTCTGGTTGTTTTTCTTTTAATGCCAGCCCTTTTCCTTCCGAAAAGAAAGTAGAGATGGCGCGTTCGCCGGAATGTCCGAATGGCGGATTACCCAAATCGTGCGCCAGGCATGCTGCGGAAACAATGGCACCGATTTCGGGCAGATAAGAGTCTTGCAGTTCGGGGCGGCGGGCAAGGATGGCTTTGGCTACGTCATTGCCCAGCGAACGGCCTACGCAGGAAACTTCCAGACTATGTGTCAGCCGGTTGTGTACGAATATGCTGCCGGGCAGAGGGAACACTTGTGTCTTGTTCTGCAATCTCCGGAAAGGTGCGGAGAAGATGAGGCGGTCGTAATCCCGCTGAAATTCAGAACGGTTCTCGTGACGCTCTTTATGAAACTCTTCCAAGCCGAATCGTTTGGCGGATATGAGGGTATTCCAGTCCATCATGTTCTTACTTTCTTATTATTTAACTGCAAATGTATGACTATTTGCTTCAAAATCCGTAATTTTGTCCGTTAAATAGTGAATTAAAGTAATCTCAATCGTAACTTCATTGAAATGGCAAATAATAGTATGACCGTCCGAATTATAAATAAGTCGAAACATCCGTTGCCTGCATACGCCACCGAATTGTCTGCCGGAATGGACATCCGTGCCAATCTTTCCGAGCCGATAGCTTTGGAACCGTTGCAGCGTTGCCTGGTTCCTACAGGTTTGTACATCGCTTTGCCGGCTGGGTTTGAGGCACAGATTCGTCCCCGTAGCGGTTTGGCTATCAAGAAAGGTATCTCGGTATTGAATTCTCCGGGTACTATCGATGCAGACTACCGCGGTGAAATCTGTATTATCCTCGTAAATCTTTCTTCGGAAACATTTATGATTGAGGACGGAGAACGAATCGCCCAAATGGTAATTGCCCGCCATGAGCAGGCCGTATGGCAGGAGGTGGATGTGTTGGATGAAACGGAACGCGGTGCCGGTGGCTTCGGACATACGGGCGTGTAGTTGGGATGGGGTATGAGTGATTAGCGATGAGTGATGAGTGATGAGTGATTGACGGAGGGTTGCTTATACCATTTGATTTTATATAGATAATGAGCATATTCAATAATAAGAAAATAGGGCTGTTTTTGTTGGTGGCGGGCTTCTTGCTTGTCTCCTGCGGGACGTCCCGTAAGCAGGCAAAGGCATTATCGGCGAAGCCTGTGGCGGAACTTACTCCGGAACAGCAGCGTAAGTACGATTACTTCTTTTTGGAAGCAGCCCGTCTGAAGATTCAGAAAGACTATGATGCGGCTTTTGATTTGCTGCAACATTGCCTGACTATCAATCCGAATGCTTCGTCGGCCTTATACGAACTGGCGCAATATTATTTGTTCCTGAAGCAAGTGCCTCAGGGGCAGGCTGCATTGGAGAAGGCCGTGGAAAACGATCCGGATAATTATTGGTACAGTCAGGGACTGGCAAATCTTTATCAGCAACAGGACGAAAAGGAGAAAGCGATGAAGCTGCTGGAAGATATGTCCATACGTTTCACCGACAAGCTGGATCCGCTTTATGCCTTGTTGGACATTTATAATCGGCAGGAGCAGTATGATAAGGTGATTGCCACTTTGAACCGGATTGAGGAGAAGATGGGCAAAAGCGAGCAGTTGAGTATGGAGAAGTTCCGTATTTATCTGCAAATGAAAGACAATAAGAATGCTTTCCATGAGATAGAGAGCCTGGTTGCGGAGTATCCGATGGATTCCCGTTATCAGGTTGTGCTGGGGGATGTATATATGCAGAACGGAAAGAAAGAGGAAGCATATAACATGTACCGCAAGGTGTTGGATGCCGAGCCGGATAATGCCATGGCGATGTATTCGCTGGCGTCCTATTATGAGGAGACCGGTCAGAAGGACCTTTATCAGCAGCAGTTGGACACTTTATTGCTCAACAAGAAAGTTCCTTCGGAAACGAAACTGAATGTAATGCGCCAGTTTGTCGTGCAGAATGAGCAGGACGGTAAGGACAGTACGCGGGTTATCAGCCTTTTCGACCGTATTCTGGAACAAGAGCCGGATGATGCCGGGATACCGATGCTTTACGCTCAGTATCTTTTATCTAAAGGAATGAACAAGGAAGCCTTTCCGGTACTGCGTCAGGTGTTGGCAATCGATCCTACCAATACGGCTGCGCGTATGATGTTGCTGGGTGAAGCGGTACGCAAGGAGGATTACAACGATGTGATTGATTTATGCGAAGCCGGCGTTGAAACCAATCCGGAGATGCTGGAGTTCTATTTCTATCTGGCTATCGCTTATAACCAGGCGGAACGGACGGATGATGTGATTTCCATTTGTCAGAAAGCATTGACGCAAATTACGGCGGATAGTAAGAAAGAGGTCGTTTCGGATTTCTATTCCATTTTGGGAGACGCCTATCATACGAAAGATTTGAATACGGAAGCCTATGCTGCCTATGATTCGGCGCTGGTGTACAATCCTTCCAATATCGGAGCTTTGAACAATTATGCTTATTACCTGTCTGTCGAGCGCCGTAATCTGGATAAAGCCGAGGAGATGAGTTATAAGACGGTGAAGGCGGAACCTGATAATGCCACCTATTTGGATACTTATGCCTGGATTCTATTTGAGAAAGGCAATTATGCCGAGGCCCGTTTGTATATAGACGATGCCATGAAAAGTGACGGAGGCAAAAGCGACGTCATCGTAGAGCATTGCGGCGACATCTACTATATGACGGGTGATGTGGACAAGGCTCTGGAGTATTGGAACCAGGCATTGAAGATAGGCAGTAAGTCCAAGACCCTACAGGAGAAGATTCGGAAGAAGAAGTATATCAGTGATAAGTAAGTCGGTAAAACGGTGAAGTGATACATAATAAAAGTAACAAGGTAATGGAACAAACAAAATTCAATGGCAGGACTCTGGTCTTTATGCTCTTTATCCTCTGCTGTCTGGCAGGCTGTAAAACCACCCGGAAGGCGGAGACGTCCAAATTTCCCGAAAGTACCCGCTACCTGTCTTCCAAGGTGCGGCTGACCGTTCCTACCAAAGACGCCGTTTTCACTGTAAACGGTACGATGAAGCTGATAAGCGGCGAACGGATGCAGCTTTCTTTCCTCATGCCTATCATACGTACAGAGGTGGCGCGCATGGAGGTGACACCCGAAGAAATATTGCTGGTAGACCGCATGGGCAAGCGTTACGTCCGTGCTACCCGTAAGGAATTGAAAGATGTGCTACCGAAGAAAGCCGACTTTGCTCATTTGGAAAAGATTCTATTCAATGCTTCCAAACCCAACGGAAAGAAAGAGTTGTCGGGAAAGGAATTGGGCATTCCTTCGCTGGAGAAAGGCAGAATCGAGTTATCCGGCTTTTCCAATAATTCGTTTTCGCTGACGCCTACCGAGCTGTCTTCAAAGTACACGCAAGTTGAGTTGAATGAAATATTAGAAATGCTGATGAGCTTATGAGACGTTTGCTTTGTATTTTTATAGGTTGTTTCTGTCTGGCTTTTCCGCTTCTTGCCCAGTCCAACAAACTGATAAAGGAATTGGAAAGCAAGCGCGGTGCTTTGCAAAAGCAGATTACCGAATCGGAAACACTTCTGAAAACTACAAAGAAAACCGTAAGCAGCCAGTTGAACGGACTTGCCGCTTTGACGGGGCAGATAGAGGAACGCAAACGCTATATTCTTACCATAAATAACGATGTAGAGTCGATAGACCGTGAGCTATCGTCATTGGAACGCCAGTTAGGAAAATTGCAACGCGACTTAAAGGACAAGAAGAAGAAATACGAGTCGTCTGTCCAGTACCTTTATAAGAACCGTTCCATTGAGGAGAAGCTGATGTTTATTTTCTCTGCACGGAGTCTAGCGCAGACCTATCGTCGTTTGCGTTATGTGCGTGAGTATGCCACTTACCAACGCCTGCAGGGCGAGGAAGTGCTGAAAAAGCAGGAACAGGTCAATAAGAAGAAAGCGGAACTCAGGCAGGTGCGGGCTGCCAAAGCCAATCTGCTGAAAGAGCGCGAGGCCGAGAAAGTAAAACTGGAAGCGCAGGAGAAAGAAAAGCGTATCCTTGTGGCCGATTTACGGAAGAAGCAACGCGGATTACAGAACGAGATTGCCAAGAAGCGGCGCGAGGCCAGCCAACTTAATGCGCGTATCGACCGCTTGATTGCCGAAGAAATAGAGAAAGCCCGCAAACGTGCCGCAGAGGAAGCACGCCGTGAAGCGGCTGCCCGCAAGAAAGAAGCGGCTAAAGCGGATAAGTCGGGAACGTCCGCTTCCGGAAAAAAGGTTGCTCCTCTGGAAACTTATACCATGAGTAAGGCCGACCGCGAGCTGTCCGGTGACTTTGCCAATAACCGCGGCAAGCTGCCTATGCCTATCAGCGGAGCCTATATCATAACCAGCCATTACGGGCAATATGCCGTGGAGGGATTGCGCAATGTCAAGTTGGACAATAAAGGTATCGACATCCAGGGAAAACCGGGGGCGCAGGCGCGTGCCATCTTCAACGGCAAGGTGGCAGCCGTATTCAAACTGAACGGGCTGTTTAATATCCTTATCCGTCATGGAGCCTATATTTCCGTATATTGCAACCTGGCTTCCGCTTCGGTGAAACAAGGTGATACGGTCACTACCAAGCAAGCTATCGGCCAGGTATTCTCGGATGGGGCGGACGGCGGACGTACGGTACTTCATTTCCAGCTACGCCGTGAAAAGGAGAAGCTGAATCCCGAACCCTGGCTGAACAGATAAGTTTTATATCATTGCTCCGTCCAGCAGGTCCAGATAAAGTGCAATAGCCTCTTCAATCTCTTTGACGAAGATAAACTCATCCGCAGTATGGGAGCGGCTGCTCTTGCCCGGTCCTATTTTCATGGACGGGAAAGACATCAGTGCCTGGTCTGAAAGGGTAGGCGAACCGAAAGGAGTCCGGCCCATCGCAACGGCCTTTTTTACCAGCGGGTGTTCGGGAGAAACATGCGAAGAACCCAAGCGGAAAGAACGCGCTTTGGCTTCACAGGCGATGTGTTTCCGTATCTCGTCGAAAAGTTCCTGGTTGGTGTAACATTCGTTACTGCGGATGTCGACTACGAATGTGCAGCGGTCGGGTATTACATTGTGCTGTGTCCCTGCATTCGCCATGGTTACACTCATTTTTACCGGTCCCAATAAAGCCGATTCTTTCGGGAAACGGTAATCGCGGAACCAGGCAATGTCGTTCAGCACCTTGTATATGGCGTTGTCGCCTTCGTTCCGGGCAGCATGTCCCGACCTGCCGTAGGCGGTGACATCCAGTACCATCAGCCCTTTTTCGGCAATGGCGGGTTGCATCTCCGTGGGTTCGCCCACAATGGCGAATTGTATGGGCGGCAGCTCCGGCAGTACGGACTCTACTCCTTCCTTGCCCGACACCTCTTCCTCGCAGGAAGCCAGGTAAATCAGGTTGTAAGCCTGTGTAGTTCGGCACAATTGCAGGAATACCTGCAGCAGGCTGACTACGCTTGCTCCGGCGTCATTGCTTCCCAAACCGTAAATCTTGCCGTTCTCTTCCGTTGGGGTGAACGGGGCTTTCCGCCATCCGTTTACGGGCTTCACCGTGTCGATGTGCGAGTTCAGCAGCAGCGTAGGCTTGTTCAGGTCGAACATCGGGCTGAGACACCATATATTGTTGCCTTTCCGTCCGGTTGCCATTCCCTGCATTTCGATGTAATTCTGAAGAAAGTCCGCGGCCTGCTCCTCTTCGCGGCTCAATGATGGTATGGCTATCAATGATTTAAGCAGTCCGATTGCCTCGGAAACCAGTGTTTCTATATCCGTTGTCATCGTTGGGTTCTGTTATATATTCGTTATTACTTTGCAAACTTACGGATAAATCCCGAAAAAGGGAGATAGTTTCAAATAAAACTAATACCTTTGTACCCATATTTACCAATTCATTAAAAATATGACTTATCATCATTTGTCTGTTCTGATACATCGTCAGGCAGAGAAGTATGGAGACAAAGTAGCCCTTAAATACAGGGACTATGAAACATCACAATGGATACCTATCACTTGGAATAAATTCTCTCGGACAGTACGTCAGGCAGCCAATGCGTTGGTGGCTTTAGGTGCAGAGGAACAGAGGAACATCGGTATCTTCTCACAAAACAAGCCGGAATGTTTATTTACCGATTTTGCAGCCTTTGCCAACCGTCTGGTTACCATACCGCTGTATGCTACCAGCTCTTCGGCTCAGGCCCAGTATATTATCAACGATGCTCAGATACGTTTCCTCTTTGTGGGCGAGCAATTCCAGTATGATGCCGTTTTCAGCGCATTCGGTTTTTGCCACTCTCTGGAGAAACTGATTATTTTCGACCGCAGCGTCGTGCGCGATCCCCGCGACAAGACCTCTATCTACTACGACGAGTTTCTGGCATTGGGCGAGGGACTACCTCACAATGCCGTTGTGGAAGAGCGTACCGCCCGTGCATCGGACAGCGACCTTGCCAATATTCTTTATACATCCGGCACCACCGGCGAGCCGAAAGGAGTGATGCTGCACCACTTCAACTACAGAGAGGCTATCCGCATCCACGATATCCGCCTGACTGCCATGACGGATAAGGATGTGTCCATGAACTTCCTTCCGTTGACGCATGTGTTTGAAAAAGCATGGACTTATTTCTGTCTTCACAGAGGTGTGCAGGTTTGCGTCAATCTTCGTCCGGCAGATATTCAGACCACTATCAAGGAGATACGTCCTACATTGATGTGCAGCGTTCCCCGCTTTTGGGAGAAGGTATATGCCGGTGTACAGGAGAAGATTGCCCAGGAGAGCGGCCTGCGGAAAGCAATGATGCTGGATGCTCTTAAAGTCGGGAAGATGCACAACATTGATTATCTGCGTGCAGGCAAAACGCCTCCCCTGATGCTTCATCTGAAGTATAAATTCTATGAAAAGACTATCTACGCCCTGCTGAAAAAGACAATCGGTATTGAGAACGGTAATTTCTTCCCGACTGCCGGCGCTGCCGTATCCGATGAAATTTGCGAATTCGTGCACTCGGTGGGTATCAATATGGTGGTGGGTTATGGATTGACGGAATCTACGGCTACCGTGTCCTGCTTCCTCGACAAGGGGTATGAGATAGGTTCGGTAGGTACTGTCATGCCCGACCTTGAAGTGAAGATTGGAGAAAACAATGAAATCCTGCTTCGCGGTAAGACTATTACTACCGGCTATTATAAGAAACCGGAAGCCACCGCTGCGGCTATCGACAAAGACGGCTGGTTCCATACGGGTGATGCCGGCTATCTGAAAGGAAATCATTTGTATCTGACCGAACGTATCAAGGATTTGTTCAAGACCTCGAACGGAAAGTATATCTCTCCGCAGGCTCTGGAAACCAAACTGTCGATAGACCGTTACATTGACCAGATTGCTGTCATTGCCGACCAGCGCAAGTTTGTGTCTGCCCTGATTGTTCCGGTTTATGGCTTGGTGAAGAACTACGCTAAGGAGAAAGGCCTTGAGTACAAGGATATGGCCGATTTATTGCAGCATCCTAAAGTGCAGGCTTTGTTCCGTGCCCGCATTGATACATTGCAACAGCAGTTTGCGCATTATGAGCAGGTGAAACGTTTCACTTTATTGTCCGAACCGTTCAGCATGGAACGGGGAGAGCTGACAAATACATTGAAGCTGAAACGCTCTGTGGTGGCAAAGAATTATAAGGAGCTGATTGATAAGATGTACGAAGAATAAAAGTCCGGATGACTTTAGAGTTTGCTTAAAATAGGAAAAAAGGAGGCGGTATGCCTCCTTTTTTATTGTCGGATATGCTGTCAACGGTTTAGGCTTAATGGAACGGTGTGATTCTTTCTTCGTTTCCGCTCCGTTGAATGAGCTCCATTGAGTCAGGGACTGAATGCCTTTCATTCAGGGACTCATTGTCCCCCTGTTCAGAAGTCTTTGTGAGCGGGTAGGGAGAGAAGGGGAAAAAGTTGGAAGTCGGGATAAAAAATGTGTATTTCTTCTTAGGGTTGCGCCAATGTGGTCTGTTTATATTCTACGGAATAGATATTTTTAATCTTAAAACTTAGTATGCTATGAGAAAGCTTTTATCGGCGCTGATATTGTCGTTTTCAATATGGAGCGTTTTTTCATGCCGACAGGAAAATAATGTAACCGTTAAGCAGTACCCCATGTTCTGGACATGGCTGGATTATCGTCCCGGCATGAATTTCGATTCGGTATGCCAGGTGATGAACGACATCGGCATGGATGGAATAATGCTGAATGCACCCACCCCCGACGACTATCGCATTGCCATTCCCATAGCCCGTAAACACGGCATTGAAGTATACGCATGGTTGTGGACCATGAATCTGGAGCACGACCGTGATAAGATTTTGGCAGAACATCCCGACTGGTTCAGCGTAAACCGCAACGGAAAGAGCCTCGCAGATACTACAGCATATGTGGATTATTATAAATTCCTCTGTCCCGCACTGCCTGAGGTGCGCGAATTCATCAGAGAGAAAATTAAGTCGTATTGCGAAGTCGAGGGATTGAACGGAATTGCCATCGACTACAACCGTTTGGTGGATGTAGTGCTTCCTACCACATTATGGCCGCATTACGGTATTGTGCAAGACCGGGAATATGCCGCATGGGATTACGGTTATCATCCCGCCATGCTCGAAAAGTTCAAGAGCAGGTATGGCTATGATCCGCGTGAGCAGCAGGACCCTTCGGCAGACATAAAGTGGCGGCAGTTCCGTTGCGACCAGATAACGGAAGTTGCGAATATGATTGCCGGAGTGGTGCATTCGTATGGCAAGACAATGGCGGCATCTCCGTTTCCTACGCCGAAGATGGCTTCACGAATGGTGCGGCAGGACTGGGGCAAATGGAACCTGGATATCGTTTTCCCGATGGTGTACCATACTTTCTATACGGAAGATGTCAGTTTTATTTCCGATTGTACCGTTGAGAATGTGCGCGACAAGAATGATAAAACCGTATTGTATTGCGGCATGACTGCTACCGATGGTCCGGAAATGTTCGAATGTATGGATGCCGCGCTGAATAGCGGCGCTCAGGGCATTGCCGTATTTACGGTGGCAGGCTTGCGCTCGTCCGAGGTAAAGAAGCGGTTCAAAGCTTATACGGACAGTGTACGGGCGGTGCGCGCGGCTAATGGCGGTATCATTGAAGCGGTACATCCTCACGTGGCGGATACCAATCCTTTTACTCATAAAGGCATCATGGCGTTGGTGGAAAAGCGTATGCGACGGATTGTGGCCGAAGCATCCGGTAAAGAGGAGTTATCCCCGTTGGCTTTGGGTGAGTATAAGCAAACGGAATCTTACGATGCCACCCGTTGCTATCGGGTGGCGGATGAGAACAGCAGGACGGTCTTTAAGGTTACTTTCTACTTCTACGGTGATGTACTTTCGGGTTGGGACGTAGTGGCGGAATAGCCCGCCCTCTTTCTTATTCCGTTGATTGCAGCGGATTTATGCGATTTTTTCAGACTTTTGCACTATCTTTGCGGTTCGAAAAGATAGAATTTGAAGAAAGTATATGATTACCATTGAACAACTGAAAGATATCAAGGAACGTACCGAAGCGTTGAACCGCTATCTGGACATCGAAGGAAAAAAAATACAAGTGGAAGAGGAGCAATTGCGCACGCAGGCTCCGGGGTTCTGGGATGACCAGAAAGCCGCCGAAGCTCAGATGAAGAAAGTGAAAGGCTTGCAGCAATGGATTTCCGGCTACAATGAAGTCAAGGTTATGGCGGATGAGCTGCAGCTTGCATTCGATTTCTACAAGGATGAACTGGTAACGGAAGAGGAAGTGGATGAGGCCTATGCAAAGGCATCCGCTGCCGTAGAGGCCCTTGAGCTCAAGAATATGCTTCGTGAGGAAGCCGACCAGATGGATTGTGTACTGAAAATAAATTCGGGAGCCGGCGGCACGGAGAGCCAGGACTGGGCGAGCATGCTGATGCGTATGTATCTGCGATATGCCGAAACACACGGATATAAGGCAACTATTTCCAACTTGCAGGAAGGTGATGAGGCCGGAATCAAGACCTGTACCATTGAAATATCGGGCGATTATGCCTACGGCTATCTGAAAGGCGAGAACGGTGTCCACCGTTTGGTGCGCGTATCTCCCTATAATGCTCAGGGCAAGCGTATGACTTCTTTCGCATCCGTTTTCGTCACTCCGCTGGTGGACGATACGATTGAGGTGAACATCGAACAGGCGCGTATCTCGTGGGATACTTTCCGTTCCAGCGGCGCGGGCGGACAGAACGTAAATAAGGTGGAGTCCGGCGTGCGTTTGCGCTATCAGTTCAAAGACCCTTACACTGGCGAGGAAGAGGAAATCCTGATTGAGAATACCGAAACGCGCGACCAGCCCAAGAACCGGGAGAATGCAATGCGTCAGTTGCGTTCCATTCTGTACGACAAGGAACTCCAACATCGTATGGCGGAACAGGCAAAGGTGGAAGCCGGCAAGAAGAAGATTGAGTGGGGTTCGCAAATCCGCAGTTACGTGTTCGACGACCGCCGCGTGAAAGACCACCGTACCAATTTCCAGACTTCGGATGTAAACGGGGTAATGGACGGTAAGATAGACGGTTTCGTCAAGGCCTACCTGATGGAATTTGCAGGCGGAGATAACATTTAGTCCTTTCTGTTTTCCTTTCTATAGGCACGGGATTGCACGGATTTCGCAGATTTGCTTTATTCTTTTTCGGTGAACTCCGTGTAATCCCGTGTCTGATAAAGAAACAAATAACAAACGTTTTTTTGTTTTGACACATTCCTTTCTTTTTTCTTTTATAAATGCTTGCAAACTTCCCGAATTTCCTTTTACTTTGTTTATCGTTGAACTTTAAACTATAGAAACACCATGGGAAAGAGTAAAAAGAAAGTAATGCACAGCCGGAAAGAAGAACAACAAGCCAGGAAAGTATTGCTGATTATCGGAGTTGCCGCTTTGGTATTGGTAGTTGCCATGCTGGTGGGCTATTCCTTCTTAGGCTGATTCAGAAGATAAATATGCCGCAAGAGATAGAACGGAAATTTCTCGTAAAAGGAGAATACAAGTCGCAAGCATACTCACAGAGCCGTATCATTCAGGGATATATCAGCAGTGCGCGCGGACGGACGGTGCGGGTACGCATACGTGGCGGGCAGGGGTATCTCACCATTAAGGGAGCATCCGATGCATCCGGTATCAGCCGTTACGAATGGGAAAAAGAAATTCCTCTGAATGAAGCCGAGGACTTGATGAAGCTGTGCGAGCCGGGTGTTATTGATAAAACCCGTTACCTGATACGCAGTGGAAACCATGTTTTTGAGGTAGATGAGTTCTACGGTGAGAATGAGGGACTGGTAGTTGCCGAAGTGGAGCTTGCCTCGGAGAACGAGCCTTTTGAGAAGCCGGACTTTATCGGGCAGGAAGTGACGGGAGATATCCGTTATTACAATTCGCAACTGATGAAGCATCCGTTCAAGGAATGGAAGTAAACTAATTACGCCCCGTAATTGTTGATTCGTATATGGAGAAACTGTACCAATACCTGCCGGAAGAACTCGTCACTTTTATCCTGGTGACGGTGTTTTCTTTGCTTATAGGTCTTTCCCTGAGGCGTATCAGTCTGAAGCGCGAAGGAGAGACGACCTTGTTCGGTACGGACCGTACTTTCACCTTTATCGGCATTCTGGGCTATCTCCTCTATATTCTCGACCCGATGGACTATCGCCTGTTTATGGGTGGCGGGGCTGTCCTGGGGTTGCTGCTTGCCTTGAACTATTACGTCAAGCAGGCGCAGTTTCATGTGTTCGGGGTCACTACCATTGTCATTGCGCTCATTACGTATTGCATTGCACCTATCGTTGCTACGCAGCCCTCCTGGTTCTATGTAATGGTAATTGTGACCGTATTGCTCTTTACGGAGCTGAAACATACGTTTACCGAACTGGCACAGCGGATGAAGAACGACGAAATGATTACGCTTGCCAAGTTCCTTGCCATCAGCGGTATCATCCTCCCGATGTTGCCTGACGACAATCTGATACCGGGCATCAACCTCACGCCTTACAGTATATGGCTGGCTACGGTGGTGGTTTCGGGCATCTCCTATCTTTCTTATCTGCTGAAAAGATACGTATTCCGTGAGTCCGGTATTCTGGTATCCGGCATTGTAGGCGGGTTGTACAGCAGCACTGCCACCATATCCGTACTGGCGCGCAAAAGTCGGAAAGTATCCGCCCAGGAAGCACCCGAATATGTGGCGGCGATGCTGTTGGCGGTCAGCATGATGTTCTTGCGGTTTCTTATCCTGATAGGAATATTCAGTGTAGGGGCTTTGACAGCCATTTATCCGTATTTGCTGATAATGTCTGCCGTTGCTGCCGGGACGGCATGGTTCCTGCATTCCCGGTGGAAGCGTCCTGCCATGTCGGAAACGGTCGATGAAGACGAGGATGGCAGCAATCCGCTAGAGTTTAAGGTGGCGCTTATTTTTGCCGTGCTTTTTGTGGTGTTTACAATCGCTACCCATTATACGTTGATATACGCCGGCGAGGGCGGGTTGACTCTGCTCTCCTTTGTTTCCGGCTTCAGCGACATCACTCCGTTCATCTTGAATCTTCTGCAGGGTACGGGCAATGTGCCTGTTTCATTGATAACGGCTTGCAGCATGCAGGCGATAGTAAGCAACATTGCCGTGAATATGTGTTATGCATTGTTCTTCTCCGGCAAGAAGAGTCCGTTGCGTTCGTGGGTGTTGAGGGGCTTCGGTTGTGTCATTGCCGCCAATGTGTTCCTGCTGTTGTTTTTTTACTTTCTGTAAATCAATGTGCTTTTCGCTTTTTTTAACTCCGGTGTTCCGATAAATGCCGAAGAATGCCCTATTTTTGCCTAATTCGTTGTGACAGTAGATACTATCTGCTACGAAAAAACAGACAAGGTATAGATTTAAACAGGGAAACACCATGAAAAACAGATGGGCCATGTTGCTGGCGGTATTGTTAATACCCGTTTGGGCAACTGCACAGAATGCGGCAAACTCCTCCTTTCAGATTAAGGGTATCTTACTCGATTCTCTTACTAAAGAAGGCGAGCCGTACGCTACAATCAAAATAGTTAAGAAAGAAGCGCCGGAACATGCGTTGAAAATGCTGGTGACGGATATGAAGGGACACTTCCAGGAGAAAGTACCCGGTAATAAAGGCAACTTCATTATGACAATTTCTTCGGTGGGACGGAACAGCATTGTGAAGAACTTCTCCGTAAAACCGGGAGAAAAGTCGGTGGACTTCGGTACCATGTATATTACAGATGCTTCCAATGAGTTGGGACAGGTGGAGATTGTAGCCCAGAAGCCGTTGGTAAAGGCAGATATCGACAAGATAGAATATAACGTGCAGGACGACCCCGATTCCAAGTCGAACTCTGTTCTTGAGATGCTGCGCAAAGTACCCCTTGTAACGGTGGACGGCGAAGACAACATCAAAGTGAACGGCAGCAGCAGTTTCAAGGTGTATGTCAACGGCAAGCCCAACAACATGATGAGTAATAATCCTACGGAAGTCCTGAAAAGTATGCCTGCCAACTCCATCAAACACATAGAGGTAATTACCAATCCCAGTGCAAAGTACGATGCGGAAGGTGTCGGGGGTATCCTGAACATTGTTACCGTAGGCGGCGGACTGGAAGGGTATACGGCTACGTTCAGCGGCAATGTCAGTAACCGTGGCGCCGGTGGGGGTGTATTCGGTACGATAAAAAGCGGCAAACTGACTTTCAGCGCCCGTTATAATTATAACTATAACAACCAGCCCCGCAGCTACTCCGGTGGCAATCGGCGTACCGTCGGCGAAACGGACAGCAGTTCGTCCGACCTGGATTACAGCGGGACAAGCAAGGGAGACGGTTCTTTCCAGTCAGGTAGTATGGAAGCCAGCTATGAAATCGACACATTGCGGCTGGTAACCATGTCCTTCGGGCTTTGGGGCGGCAAGAACAAGAGCGACGGAGCGACCAATACGCTGGCCACCTTCCCCGGTACTGCCAACGAACTGTACAGCTATGTCTCCAATAGTCACAGTAAAAGTTCCTGGTATTCCATTGACGGCGGTATCGACTACCAGCGTCTGTTTCCCGTAAAGGAACGCATGCTCACGTTCTCGTATAAGATTAATACCCGCCCGCAGACCTCGGATTCCTATTCCGGTTATGAGTATGATATGGACAATGTGGCCCCGGACTGGCAGGATTTTATGAAGCGCATGCTCGACCAGCATAATGACGGTTCGCAAAGCACTACGGAGCACACCTTACAGGCAGATTATACGACTCCCATCGGCAAGATGCACACAGTAGAAACCGGAGTTAAATACATCCTTCGCAACAATACTGCCGAGGACGACCGTTTTCAGCGCGCCGCAGGGCAGCAGACCGATTATGAATTCGATGAAGACCATAGTTCCCACTACAAACACCTGAATGATATTCTGGCTGCCTATGCCGGTTATTCCTTGAAAGTGAAGAAGCTCTCCGGCAGGCTGGGCGTACGCTACGAGCATACCATACAGAATGTGAAGTATCTTTTAGGCAAAGGCGATAACTTCAAGAAGGATTTCGACGATGTAGTTCCTTCCGCCAGCATCGGCTGGAAGCTGACGGATATGTCCAACTTGCGTTTGGGTTATAACATGCGTATCTACCGTCCGGGCATCTGGTATCTGAATCCCTACCTGAATGATAGTAATCCTACCAATATTACGCAAGGAAACCCCAATCTGGATAGTGAGAAAAGCCATGCCTTCAATCTGAGTTACAGCAATTTTACGCAGAAGTTCAACGTCAACCTATCGCTCCGCTATTCGTTTACCAACAACAGCATCGAGCAAATCTCCGAAATGGTTCCCGATACCGAGATTGAGGGTTTGAAAGAGACTACCGGCAAAGAGGTGCTTTACTCCACTTATCAGAACATAGGAAAAACCAAGAATGCGAGTCTTAGCGGTTATATCAACTGGAATGCTACATCCAATACCCGTATCTATGCCAATATCTACGGTAACTATTCATATATGGAAGGAGCCAACGGCCTTAAAAACGACGGTTGGAATCTTTTTGCCTACGGGGGTGCGCAACAAACCCTGCCCCATGACTGGCGCATCAGTCTGAACGTGTTCGGCCAGACTCCCTGGGTAATGTTACAGGGTAAAGGGAGCAGTTACTTCGATTACGGCTTGAGCGTAAACAAGTCTTTCTTCGACAAACGTCTGACCCTCTCTGCTTTTGCCAGCAACTTCTTTAAGAAGTATATGGACAATACCAATACGCTCGAAGGCGTTGGTTTTACGCAGGAGAGCTGGAGCAAGTACAGCCGCCAGCGCTTCGGCATCAGTGTCAGTTACCGTATCGGTGAGCTGAAAGCCAGCGTTAAGAAAGCCGCCCGTTCCATCAGCAATGATGATGTAAAGGGCGGTGGAGGCGGCAATAGCGTTCAGTAGGATCGCAATCCCGGCTATGAAGCGGAAATGGGGGTGTCAGAACTCAATTGGAATCCTAACTTCCGCAATCCCTGCTGTACGTCCGGATGGCTCATGAAGAGTTTCCAGAGCAGTCCGCTGCGGTAATTCTCAATCATGACGGCTATCGGCCCCTGGTCGATGGCAAGATAACGTTGCGGATACCAGTTGTCCGTTTCGCTGAAAGCATCGTAGAATCCGTAAGGGCCGAACACCTTGTCGCCCATGTCGTAAAGGTGGCGCATCACTTGCAGCGAATACTCCGGTGTATATACGATGGACGAAAGGGCGGCGGTGGGAGCGATGACTCCCCGGTCGTCGCGCTCGTTGGGCGAGTGGGCGGCATACCCGTCTGTGGAGTAGCTGGCGGTCAGTCCCCAGCAGTCCGGTCCGAAGCCTTTGTAATGTTTGGGGTTACGGATGCAGTAGGCGCGGTTCACAAGCGTGAGGTTACACATTTCGCCGAAGTAACCGGGGCAATACTCGTCTTTCAGCCCGTTGGGGTCGAGTCCCAGGAACGAGTATTGCGCCCAGAACAGAGGACCGGCTTCCGTGCCCTGATACCGCAGATGCAGTTCGATGCCCTCTACCTTATGCGGACTGACGATGGCGCCGTTCTGCGCCCAGCCTTCGTGGTATACGGCGGTAGGCACGCCATGCGTAGGCGAGGCGGCGGCAAGGATGTACATGATGAGGCATTCGTTGTAGCCGTGCACGGGGAAGTCCATCTCCCAACCGTATTCGGGGCTCCAATGCCAGTAGAGCACGTTTTGGTCGCCCTGGCGGTAGAAGTTCCAGTCTACCTCCCGCCATAGCTTGTCGATGCGGGCGGCGAGGGCTTTCTCTTGCGGATTGCCGCCTGCATAGTATTGGTGTACCGCAAGGAGAGCCTGCATGATGAAAGCGGTTTCTACGAGGTCGCCGCCATTGTCTTTTTGTCCGAAAGGCTTTACCCGCCCCGTATCGCCATACCACCAATGAGGGTAGGCACCGTGAAAGCGGTCGGCGGTTTCGAGGAAAGAAACGATGCGTTCCATACGTGCCAGGCCTTCTTCACGGGTGACGTAGCCCCGGTGGATACCGGCAAGCACTGCCATGATGCCGAAACCGCTGCCGCCGGATGTCACTACGTTTTGGTCGTTTTCGGGATATACGCCATCCATGTGGATGCGTTCGCGTGCCAGTCCGCTGTTGGGTTCGGCTCCGTCCCAGAAGTAATTGAAGGTCCGGCGTTGTACGGTGTCCAGCAGGGCGTCGTCGCTCAATGCTCCGGATGCACCGTCGGATTTCTTTGTACCGCAGGCTCCTGCAAGGAACAATAGCAGGAGAAGCGGGATATATAGGTTTACTGATTTCATACTGTTTTACGTGCAATGATTTATATACTGTTGGGAGAATTCTGTTTCCCTGTAAGGAAACGCCCGTTCCCTTAGGGAGAAACTTCCGTTTCCTTAGTGGGAAATTTCAGTTTCCCCTGAGGGAACTGCGCGTTTCCTTTGGCGAAACTGTCAGTATCCTCAGGCGAAACCGCGGGTTTACTTCAAGGTAATACGAGCCGTCCTGGCGGCCTGACTGCTTCCACCGATGAAGAGGTCGAAATCTCCAGGTTCGGCTACGTGGTTCAGGTCGTAATCATAGAAGCGTAGCAGCTCCGGAGTAATCTTGAAGGAAACGGTCTTGCTTTCGCCGGCGTGCAGGAAGATTTTTTCGAAGCCCTTCAATTCACGCACGGGGCGGGTGATGCTTCCTACAAGGTCGCGGATGTATAGCTGTACGACTTCGGCTCCGTCCCGTTTGCCGGTGTTGGTAACGGTGACTGCGGCGGTTATGGAACCGTCCTGTCCCATCGACGGGGTACTCAGAGCAATGTCACTGTACCGGAAAGTGGTGTAGGACAAGCCGTATCCAAAGGGATAGAGCGGCTCGTTGTCCACATCCAGGTAGTTGCTGCGGAACTTCTCGAACCATTTGCCTGCCTGCAGCGGGCGTCCGGTATTCTTGTGGTTGTAGAACAGAGGTATTTGCCCTACATTCTTCGGGAAAGTCATCGTCAGCTTTCCGCTGGGGTTGACATCTCCGAACAATACGTCGCCAATGGCATAGGCGGCTTCGCTTCCGCCAAACCATACGTTCAGTATGGCGGGTACGTTCGCCTGCTCCCAGGTCAGCGTCAGCGGACGTCCGGTGAAGAGGGTGAGCACTACGGGCTTGCCCGTCTTCAGCAGGGCTTCCAGCAGCGAGCGCTGCACATCGGGCAGGTCGAGGTTGGTACGGCTGGAGCTTTCGCCGCTCATTTCGGAAGATTCGCCGAGTGCGGCTATGATAACGTCTGCACCGGCGGCTGTTTTCAGGGCTTCGTCCAGCAGTTCCTTGTCCGTATGGTTGTCCCGGTTCAGGGAGCGGCCGAACATGGTGGCGCGTTCTTCGTAGGCGGCGTCGCCGATGAGGTTGCTGCCTTTGGCGTATGTGACGTTCACTTTGCCGGACATCATCTCTTTCAGTCCCTCATACAAGGACGGATAGTCGTTGAGGCGTGCGGCTACGCTCCATGTGCCGGGCATATTGCTGCGTGTGTTGCCCAAGGGACCGATAACGGCTACGGTTCCTTCTTTTTTCAGCGGGAGAAGCGGTTGGGGCAGAGAGCCGGGATGTAGCCCGATGCTGTCGTTCTTCAGCAATACGAAGCTCTCGGCGGAAATGCGGCGTGCGGCGGCGCGGTGCTCTCTGGTGAAGATGTCGCGTGCGGGACGCTTCGGGTCGCAGTATTTGTAGGGATTGTCAAAGAGGCCCAGCTTGTACTTGGTTTCGAGGATGCGGCGGCAGGCCGTGTCGAGGGTCTTCATACTTACCTTGCCCGACATGACAGACTTTTTGAGCGTGCCCACAAATCCTTCGCTCACCATATCCATATCTACCCCGGCATTGAGGGCACGTGCGGAAACTGCTTGCAGGTCGCCGATGCCATGTTCTGTCATCTCGGATATGCCGGTAAAGTCGGTCACTACAAAGCCGTTGAAGCCCCATTGCTTGCGAAGCACATCGGTCATCAGCCATTTGTTGGCTGTGGCAGGTACGCCGTCTATCTCGTTGAAGGACGCCATTACACTGCCCACACCTGCCTCTACGGCGGCCTCATAGGGGTACATATATTCGTTGAACATGCGGTTGCGGCTCATGTCTACCGTGTTGTAGTCACGGCCCGCTTCGCCTGCCCCGTAGAGGGCGAAGTGCTTGACGCAGGCAAGGATTTCATCGTTGCGCTTGAGCTGGTCGGAGAGGTTGGCTCCCTGATAACCGTATACCATCGCTTTGGCAATTGCTCCGCCAAGGAAAGGGTCTTCGCCACTGCCTTCGCTGACACGTCCCCAACGCGGGTCGCGGCTGATGTCCACCATCGGACTGAATGTCCAGGAGATGCCGTCGGCACTGGCTTCGATGGCGGCAATACGTGCGGATTCCCGAATGGCTGCCATATTCCAGGTGCAGGAAAGCCCCAGAGGGATGGGGAAGATGGTTTCGTAACCGTGTATCACATCCATGCCGAAGAGCAGGGGAATGCCCAGACGGGAGTTTTCCACTGCCAGCTTTTGCACGTCGCGTATCTTGTCCACTCCTTTCAGGTTGAAAAGTCCGCCGACGAGTCCTTGCTCGATTTTCTTGGCTACGTCACTGCTTTTGGCTTGCCCGGTAGTGATTTCACCGGTAACGGGCAGGTTCAATTGCCCTATTTTCTCCTCTACGGTCATTCGCTTCATCAGGGCATCGATAAAGCGGTCCATGTCTTGAGGAGATTTTTGCGCCTGCATGGCGGCGGTGCCTATAAAGGCGGCTGCAAGTAGCAGACCGGTTCTTTTGAAAAGTTTCTTCATAATATGTTTCTTTTAATCTGTATTTTCTAATACGGTTCTTTACACACGTTTTTGCATATGCTTTTATAGATACTTTTTAAGCATGGATAATGCATATAGGTCTTTCTAAGTGAAAGCCGGAAAGGCTTTTATCTTCGAGAGAGATGTGTCAAAATACACTTGACGATTTCTTTTAGGCACGGATTACACGGATTTCACGGAAAAAGAATAAAGAAAATCTGTGTTTTCTGTTTAATCTGTACCTAAAAAGAAACCAATAGTAAGCGAATATTAGTTTTGACACACTTTCATATTACAGATGATTAACATACACCCTATAAAGGAAAAATTATTGTGTATAAATCATTTGTCCTAACCTTGTAGATAAAAAGCTTTCAGCCTTAGGTGCATTATCATGTCGTATGGTATTAATCACTAACCACTAATCACTAATTATCGTTAATAATCAGGATTCTGTTTCAGCACCCCGTTCGATTTGTCAATTTCTTCTTGCGGCAATGGCAGCAAGGCATTCTTGTCCTGATAGTTCTTTCCGGCGGCTTGAAGCACCTCTTTGGCAATGCCCCAGCGCACGAGGTCGTAGAAACGGTCGGGTTCCAATGCCAACTCAACGCGGCGTTCGTGGCGAATGGCATCGCGCAGTGTGCTTTGGTCAGTAGACGTGACTTTGGACAGTATGCTGCTGTCCGCACCGCGTGCATGGGCGCGGACCTGCTCCAGATAATCGATAGCCTCTCCCGGAATACCTTTCTCGTTGGCGGCTTCGGCAGCCATCAGCAATACGTCCGGGTAGCGGATAATGCGGATGTTTACCCAAAAACCGTCTTTGGTATATTTCTTACGCAGTTCGGGTTCGGTATACGCCTTTTTGTTGAAGTAAGCCCCCATAGCGGTGGATACGGGAGATTCACCGTAAGGCTTGTTGGTATTTTCCGGAGTGACAGGGTCGTTGATGCTCCGGCGGAAATAAAGCAGGGTGGCATCTTTGCGGGGGTCACCGGGCTCAAATGCCCCGCCTAACAGCGCAGTACCCATATGCCAGCCCCAACCGAGGTCCCAATCGCCTGCGCCGCGCACGCCTTGTACCTGGCAGAACTGACTTCCGATGACATCACTGTTTTTCAGGGCATCGGTCGATTCGCATTGCAGTTCGAACACGCTTTCGCCGCAGTTCTCGCCCTCAACGGTGAAGACTTTATCTACGGGCGTGTTCAGGTTGTAGAGGCCGGATTTGATGACTTCGGTGGAAGCGTCGTACATATTGTCCCAGTCGTTGCGCATCATGTAGGTACGGGCATGCAGTGAGCGGACGGCTCCCCAGGTGATGCGTCCGGTATACTCGGAAGTCCATGTCAGCGGCAGGCATTTCTCGGCTTCGGTCAGGTCCTTGTCTATCTGTTCGTATATCTCGTTCACAGCTGCTTTGGGCACGTTGGCGTCGGATGCTTCTTTCACTTTGAATGTTACCAGCGGCACTTCTCCCCAGGCACGTACAAGGTTGAAGTAGCAGTAGGCGCGGAAGAACAGGGCTTCGCCTTTGGTACGTACGTTCTCCAAATCATCCTTGTTTCCGCTGTTTTCCAGGTCGTCGAGGATTTCGTTGCACTGGTAGATGATTTTATAGTTCTGTCCCCAATAGGCACTGAGCGTACCGTTGGAGGCTGTATACTGGAAATCGTCCCACATGGCTGCCTGGTCGGCGCCGTCGCCGGCATCGCTGCCTTTTTCGGAGTCCTCGCTGCGTACCATGTGTATCATGAAGGCGGGTATTCCGGCAGTGATGTTATAGCTGCGCATCAGGTAATATACGTTGTACATCTTTCCGCCGATAAGGGCGTTGGGAGCATCGTCTTCGGTGAACTGCCCCAGCGGGTCGCGGTCGAGGAAGTCGTTGCAGGATGTCAGGGCAAAGGTGGTGAGTGTACCTGCTATCAGAGTTAGAATCTTATGTTTCAGTTTCATGATTATTATTTTTTGGTTCATCGCAGCAGACACCGGGTTGTGTACTCTGCGGTGAATTGTTTTTAGAATGTCAGATTAAAGCCGAATGTATAAATGGCAGGCATCGGATAGCTGCCGTCGTCTACGCCGAAAGCAATGGCCGTGCCGCCCAGTTCGGGAGTGTAACCGGTATTGTGTTTCCAGGTTTTCAGGTTTTGGATGTTGACGTAGAGCTTCAGGGCCTGCATGCCGATTCTGGATATCAGGGTCTTGTCGAAGTTATACGCCAACTGTACGTTGCGGATGCGGAAGAAGCTGCCGTCTTCGATGTAGTACTCGGAATTCATATTGTTGATGGTATGCTTCGTGTTGAGCAAGGGTTGGGTATTGCTTGTGCCCGGTCCGTGCCAGCGGTCCATGCGTTGTTCCATGAAGTTGAACTGGCTCCAGTTGTAGTTGTCCCAGGTACGGAATATCTGGTTACCGCCTTGTCCCATCATGTCGATGCCGAGCTCCCAGTTCTTATAGCTTACGCCGAGGGCGATGCCGTAAGTGACATTCGGGGTAGGGTCGCCTATCAGGGTACGGTCGGCAGTGGTGATTTCACCGTCACCGTTCACGTCCTTGAATTTCAGGTCGCCCGGAGTCACGGTGGCCAGGGTATTCTTGGGCGACCGGGCTATTTCTTCGTCCGTCTGGTACACGCCCTCTACCTTGTAACCGTAGAAGTAGCCGATAGGATAGCCGGCCATTGTGTAACTCTGGCTCTTGTCGCCTGCGATAATCGAGTAACCCTCCTGTACAAGGCTCAATACCTTGTTCTTGATGGTAGTGAGGTTGAAGCCTGCGCTATAGCCCCAGTCGCCAATCCGGTCGCGCCAGTCGATGGCGAGTTCCACGCCTTTGTTCTCTATGGAACCGAGGTTGCCGATGCCCGGCACCGTGCCGGAGATGCCCGGAACTTCCGCCAGCAGGTCTTTGGTGGTTTTCTTGTAATATACACCCTCGAAGTGCAGGCGGTTGCGGAAGAAGTTGGCTTCTGCGCCCGCTTCCCAGGCTTCCACCTTTTCCCAGCGGAGATGGGGATTGGGCAGGTAGGACAACTGGTAGCCCGGATAGATGGCGGACGGCTTGCCGAATACGGCGGAATAGGCATTGGTGAGCAACGGTTCGGCAGGATAGGCCTTGTCCAGATTCTGATTGCCGAGCGTACCCCACGAGCCTTTCAGCTTCAACATGTCCAGCCAGGTGATGTCTTTCATGAACTCCTCTTCGGACATCAGCCAGCCTGCGCCGACGGAGTAGAAATTCTGCCACTGGTTTCCGGTGTAGGAGAATGCGGAAGAACCGTCGCGGCGGAACGAACCGTTGAACAGGTATCTGCCTTTGTAGTTATAGAGCACACGTCCCAGCATGGATACGGTACTGCGCTCCCATTGCTTGCTTTCGTTGGTGGCTGTTGCCGCATCGCCGATGCTGATGTACCACTTGTCGGGATTATCGGGGATAATCAGGCCTACGCCCTGCGTACGTTCTCCGCCCAGCATCTCCAGCTTGTTGTAATAGGTGGTGAAGCCGGCGGTGGCGGTCAGGCTGTGGTCGCCCCAGGTATTGGTGTAGGTCAGCAGGTAGTCGCTTTGTACTTTGGCTTCGGTTTCCTTGGACTGTTTCACGCCGGTCTTACCGTTGCCGAGGGTCACAACATTGCCTTCCACGCTGCTGTCGAATACGTTGATAACAGGCGTGTAGGTGCGGCTGCTGTTGGAAGCATAGTCCATGGAGTACATTACTTTGAACTGGAAGTTTTTCAGGAAGTCCCATTGGCCGTATACATTGCCCGATGCGCGGTAGTTTTCCGCACGGGTGGTATTTGCTTTCAAGTCCACATCGACCATAGGGTTGTTCATCTGCGCTTTCTGGAAGCCGGGCAGGGTGGTGTACAAGCCGTATTCGGCATTGTATACGGGGGCTACCGGGGCTGCGCGGAGAGCTGTTGCCACACTTTTTGTATCGGCGGGCAGTATGCGTGCGCCGTTGAACTGGAAGCCTACTTTGAAGTTATCCGTAACTTTATAGTCGTTGCTTATGTTCAGTGTGACTTTGCTATACTTCTCGTGCTTGATATTGCCTTGTTCGTAGGCATAACCGGCGCCGAGGTAGAAGCTGTGTCTGGCGGAAGCGCCCGTGATGCTGACATTGTTGTTGGTGATGAATCCGGTCTGGAAGATTTCATCCTGCCAGTCGGTATTTCCCGTCCACGGGGTGAAATCAAATTCGGGATTGCCTTCATTTCTCAACTGTTCGTTGTAGAGTTCCTTGAACCCGGCGGCGTCGACCATTGCAATCTTGTCCGTTACACGCTTGAAGCCGAACGAGCCGTTGATATTGACGCGCGTCTGTCCTTCTTTGGCTTTCTTGGTGGTGATGATGATGACACCGTTGGCGCCGCGCACGCCGAAGATGGCGAGGGACGACGGGTCTTTCAGGATTTCCATGGACTCGATGTCCTGCGGATTGAGGAAGTTTATGTTGTCATTGAACAGGCCGTCTACTACATACAGCGGTTTGTAGCCGTTAATGGAGTTTGTACCGCGCACGCGTATTTCAGGATCTGCTCCTGCCTTGCCGGAATTGATAACCTGTACGCCGGCTATCTTTCCCTGCAGGGCGGCTACCGGGTTGACTACGGGCTTGTTGGCAATCTCATCGCCTTTGATGTTGGTGATAGACCCGGTGAGGTCGCGTTTCTTGGCGCTGCCGTAACCGATGACGACCGTTTCGGCAAGCATCTGCGAATCGTCGTTCATCTGCACGTCGATAACACTCCGGTTACCTACTTTGACGGCTTGCTTTACCATGCCTACGTAGGAAAACTCCAAAGTGGCTTCGGGCGGTACTTGGATGGAATACTTTCCGTCAATGTCCGTAATGACACCGTTGGAAGTGCCTTGTTGCAGCACGGATGCTCCGATGAGCGGTTCGCCCGTAGCGTCGGTCACCGTACCGGTCACTGTCTTGTTTTGAGAGAAACCGGAAGTTGCCGTAAAGAGCAAACATGCTATCAGAAATAGATTTTTCAGCCAGAAGGCTTTCTCCATAGAATGTTTAGGTTTTTTCTTCATTGCATAAATTTTTAGTGGATAACTAACTTGATTGTCTCCTCTGAAACAATCGGAATGCAAAAAAGATTTGGGCGTTTTGTATATCTCCGGTTTTTAACATAATCCGGAAGGTTTCTTCGGGCGCTTCGCAGTCCGTTCGATGATGAGGTTTGTCTCTTTGTCCTGTAATCGTAATCCGGCAATACAGTGGTGCCATGTTTTCAGTGCCTCTTCCCTTTCTCAACCAAAAGAGAACACTGAAGGGAAGAAGTAAGCCATGTCACCGAAAAGGTCACCGAAACGGTGTCTGTTTTTTTCGTAGTGCCTTGGTATAAGCAATAAAAAACCCACTAAAATTGCAGTTTTAGTGGGTTTTTGTCTATAAAAGACTGTATGTGTGTGCGGGTGATAGGACTCGAACCTACACGCCTCACGGCACCAGATCCTAAGTCTGGCGCGGCTGCCAATTACGCCACACCCGCAAGGGATTTTCCCGTTAAGCGGTGCAAAGATAAGAAGTTTTCTTGGTTTTACAAGTAAAAGTGCAAAGAAAGTTATTTGCTGACTGCCGGAGCCCATTCCCCTTTAAGGAAAGCCCGGGCTTTTTCGATGATAGTGTCTATATGCTTTGCTTCATCCGTTTCGTCCATATTGATTTTGATGTCGGGCTCTATTCCCCATTCTATCTGCTCCATGTCGGCGTTGAAATGTGGGCTGGCGGAGAAGCGTACTGTCCATCCGTTAGGCAGTTCGGAAGTGAAAGGCATGCCGGAGCCGCCACCGGTTTTGTCACCCATGATAGTGACATTGGGCAGACAGCTCATCTGATTGACGAAATCGTTGGTTGCGCTGTAGGAGCGGCGGTTGGTCAGCACTACTGTTTTCTTTTGCCAACGTATGCTGTTGCTGGGTTCCAGTTCTATGGGGTAAGGTTCGGAGAAATCATTATGTCCCTTGCCGGTTTTGTGGCGGATATACCCGGTCAGCACTTTCTCGTTGGTGAAACGGGCGGCGATGCGTTCGGAGTTGGTTACGTTGCCGCCGCCATTGTTGCGTACGTCAATGATAAGTCCGCTGCATGGAGCAAGATAGGAGAGTATCTCATCCAGGTTTCCGTTGCCTATGCCCGAAGAAAAACTCTCGTAACGCATATAGCCGATGTTGTCTTTGAATATCTTGTACTTGATACCTGCGGCAGTGCGGTAGTCGGTACTCGCCTTGCCCAGATAGAAGTCTTCCACAATGTCTTCGCGGAAGTTGCGCGGATAGTCCTGATACCAGGCATCGTAATACGAAACATTGTGGGCGGAAGCTAAGTTTACATGTCCGTCCTGCAGTTCGTTTAACATATTTCCCAACACTTCAAACAGGCCTTCGCTACTCATGCTGCCGGTAATCAGCCTGCTGTATTCGTCGTGTATGGCATCCCAGTCTATCTGTTTGTATTCCAGGAAGCAGTACTGCTCGTCGATAATTTTCCAGAGGGCCTCAAAGTTTCCCTGCGGAGAATTGGCAACTTCGTCTTCGCGGATGCAACTGCCCAGCAAAGGAAGCACGGCAATCAGAACCATTATATTTTTCAGAAACCTTACCATCTTGTCATTCTTCATTTATCACTCCGCTTCTTTATTTCTTTCTCTTGTTTTTCAATAAATACAGTTCCTTCACGAATCCCACCATGAATACGTGCGAGTAGGTGTGTGTCTTTATATCGTTCACGTGTGACTGCTGCGCGTCCCATATATAGGCGAAACGCATTTTGGCACGTCCCACCGGAAAGTCTGCCGTAAGCATTTGCCGCAGTGACGGCTGGTTGTGCAATGAGGTGAATTTCACCACTCCGCTGCTGTTGCCCAACGAGAAGATTTCGTAATAGGATTGCCCGTAGTGCGGTGAGAACATAACGCCCATTAACGGCAGATTGACCTGGTAGCGCAGTGTCAGCGGATAGTTCTTTATGCGTAAGTTCCAGATGGCCATGCCCGATACGTCCAGATTGATATAGGCGCGTGCCGATGCCGGATTGTTGGTATTGCGCAGGTTGTAGACAAAACCGCCGTTCAGGTCGGCAAGACCGCCGGCGAGCAACTTGAAATTGCCTGTAATGGGGAAGTTGTAGTGCAGGCCGTAGTTCCAGTTTGCCAGTGCGGAGAATGTATTGTTGTTATCCGCTTTGTTGCGGGTATATCCCAAATCGGCCTGAAAGAAACTCTGCAGGGAGAGCCTGCCATCCATCCATCTGGTCATGCGCATGCTTTCGCGCGAGACGCGGAAATCAATTCCGGTGTATTCCTGGGGAGACAGATAAGTGTCGAATACATTCGTAAGACCTACGCCGTACATGGTGGCGCGAGTTACGAGGCGGCTCTGTTCCAAACCTTCCGCTGTGGCGGGAAGCTGTGCCTGCATGGCACTGCTGCATAACAGCAGTACCGTACAGATAACCGGTATTATCGGTTTAGGTAGTTTCATGTTCCTTACTGTCATCATTATCGGAGAACAATTTCATTTGTCCGGTCAGCTCGTCCAGTATGTCGCTTTCACTCTTTCCGTGGTCCGGGTCCAGAATTTCGGGTTCTTCCTCATTCTTGCTTTCCGGGATTTGCGGGGTTTCCGGCTGGCGGGTAGGTTCTAACTCGTTGATAGTATCCAGCGTATAGGTAGTCAGTCGCTTGCCTTTCGCCTTGAAACCTTTTACGGCAATAAATTCGTCCGCATCGACCACCAGCGGTTCGCGGAATTTGTCATGCCCGCCGAATACGACTTCCAGTCGGGGATAGTATTCATCGGTCAGCAGGATGAGGCGGTTATTCTTGTTTTCGCCCAGGTAGTTCTGCTTGCGGCTGCTTGCTTCAAAGCAGAATCGCTTGATGTACGGATACCCCTGCTGGTCGGCATCATAAAGGACTGCCGTCCACACCTTGTTCGGGTCATATTTCTCCAATACCCGTATATTGTCTTCGTAGTGGTTGTTCACATCGAAATTGCTGGTGTAGAACTCTCCGTTGTTCAGCACTATCAGGATTTGCTCGTCGCTTTGGAACTCACCGAGGTATTCTCCGCGGCTGTCGTAGTTGAGGCGCAGGACATCTTGGTCGAACCATACTTTGCGTCCGCCCAATGTGGAACCGCCGCGCTGCTTCAGGGCTATCTTATGAACCGGGTTACGGGTAAGTATATTACCCATGGCCTGACGTCCTTTGATGTTTATCTGGCTGAAATCTTCTTCGAAGATAATGCGGCGTATGCGCGGATTGGGCTTGAGCGTCACCTTGATGATTTCGGCCTCACCGTTGGGATTGGCTGTGAAATACACGATGCGTGAGTCGGGTGTGCCCTGTGTCACGTCGTATTCGCGGTCGCGCACTACGGAAGTCACGGCGAAACGCTTGATATAATGCGTGCCTTCTTTCCCGTCGCGGTAAACAACGTTGTAGATGGTACGTTTGTCGTTCTTCTTGAAGACATTGGCATAGAGTATGTTCTTGCCTACGAATTTCTTGTCTGCTACCGGAGTGATGATGTAACGTCCGTCGCGGAAGAAGATGATAACATCATCGAGGTCGGAGCAGTTGGCTATGAATTCATCTTTCTTCAGGCCGGTACCGATGAAACCCTCTTCGCGGTTGATGTACAGTTTTTCATTGGCTTCCACCACTTTGGTAGAGTCGATGGTGTCGAAGTTGCGTAATTCGGTACGGCGCGGGAAGGCTTTGCCGTATTTCTCTTTCAGCATGCGGAACCAGTCCACCGTATATTCCACGATATTTGCCAGGTGGCGGTCTATCTCCTCGATGTCCGCTTTCATGCGGGCAATCAGCTCTTCTGCCTTGTCGGAGTTGAACTTGAGGATACGCGCCATTTTTATCTCCATCAGCTTGAGGATATCCTCTTTGGACACCTCGCGGATAAACGTGGGATAATAAGGTGTCAGACGCTCGTCGATGTGTTCGCAGGCGGCATCCATGTTCTTGGCCTGTTCAAATTCCTTATCCTTGTAGATACGTTCTTCGATGAATATTTTCTCCAGCGATGAGAAGTGCAGGCTTTCCAGTATCTCGTTCCTGCGTATTTCCAGTTCCCGGCGCAATAAGGCCAAAGTGTTGTCCACCGACTTTTTCAGTACATCGCTTACGGTGAGGAAGTGCGGTTTCTGCTCGTCGATGACGCAGCAGTTGGGCGAGATGCTGACTTCACAATCCGTAAAGGCGTAAAGTGCATCAATCGTCTTGTCCGATGATACGCCGGGTGCGAGATGGACTAATATCTCCACGCTTCCGGAAGTAAGGTCTTCTACTTTCTTTATCTTGATTTTTCCCTTTTCGCTTGCTTTAACGATGGAATCACAGACACTGGCCACTGTTTTCCCGTAAGGTATCTCGCGGATGACGAGTGTTTTGTTATCCACCTTTTCAATCTTGGCACGTACCCGTACGGCTCCACCGCGTTCACCGTCATTGTACTTCGATACATCAATATTGCCGCCTGTCTGGAAATCGGGATAGAGCTTGAATTCTTCCTTATGCAGGTATTTTACGGATGCGTCGCAAAGTTCGTTGAAGTTATGCGGTAATATTTTGGAAGAAAGCCCCACGGCAATACCTTCCACACCCTGTGCCAGCAGCAAGGGGAATTTGACGGGCAGCGTCACCGGTTCCTTGTTTCGTCCGTCGTACGACAGTTTCCATTCGGTTGTTTTGGGGTTGAACACCACATCGAGTGCAAATTTGGAAAGGCGCGCTTCGATGTAACGGGGGGCGGCTGCGCTGTCTCCCGTAAGAATATTCCCCCAGTTTCCCTGGCAGTCGATGAGCAAATCCTTCTGGCCGAGTTGCACCAGTGCGTCACCGATGCTGGCATCACCGTGCGGGTGAAACTGCATGGTGTGTCCCACGATGTTTGCCACCTTGTTATAGCGTCCGTCTTCCATACGCCGCATGGAGTGCAGGATACGCCGTTGCACGGGTTTCAGTCCGTCCATGATGTGGGGTACGGCACGTTCCAGGATTACGTACGAGGCATAATCCAGGAACCAGTTCTGATACATGCCGCTCAATTGGTGCTTGACGTTTGCATCATTGGTATCCGCAGGTTTATAATCCGAATGCCCTTCGCTCCCCTTCGGGAGTTCTTTATCCAAATCATCTTTTGTTCCTTCAAAGTCTTCGCTCATATTTGTTCGGGAGTTGTCTATTCATGAATAACCGCCGGTTGGGCAGTTGCAGGCAAAAATACGAAATATATTCCATTAAAAGAAAGACTGTATGTGAGTTTTTAAATAGCTTTTATTATATAGAGAGTCTCAGTTATATGGATTTATAAAAAACAATTTGTTTCAAATACGAATCCATATAACTGAGACTCTTTTTTTATGTTATAGTTTTTGTGTATTTAGGCTTGTAGTGTTAATCAATTTATTTTAATGGTTACGGAAATTCCATTTGGAGTTATCGCTGTTCATATCGAATTTACCAAGTGATGGAGTGCTATCTCCTATGGACACTAATACTAGTTCTTCATTTGTCCCAGGAACTTTTTTAGGCATGATACGGTAGGTACCATCAGTGAGTTGTTCTATCTTCCATAGTTGTTCGGGAGCACCGGTAAACTCAGTTACAGTTGTAACTTCAGCATCTGCTGTGGCAGCCAATGCACGGTTGGTTCCTTCAATCACTATTTTGTAGTAAGGTCCTCCTAAATATCCGCCGGCATCGGGTACGGCAGTAATTGTCCACTTCTGGTGGGGGCGGAACATATAATCACCGATTCTTACATCAATGTTACCTTGTGGCCATGTGTCGATTACATCTTCTAAAGTTTGCGACTTCAAAGGCAGAATAGGTTCGTCACTTTTTTCCCAAAAACGGTGTCTGCCTCCTTCCATACGTACGAAATCAACACTAAGTTCAAGAGCGTATCCTCTACGTTCGGATTCAATTTCGTATGTACCTTCCTTGAATACTTCACCTGCTACCGGCCATTCGTTTTTCCATAGAAGCGGGCGTATGGCAAGTACACTACGGCCACCACGGTCGAAATCGGCTTCAAAATGACATGACATCTTTTCTACTCCGTCAGTTTCGATGAAACGCCCGAAGTGTCCTGGGCCGGTCTGGCGGTTTCCTGCAGCGAGTACCATCTTTCCGCCTCCTTCCAGCATATCTCTGCCCATATTGTCGATGTAGGGGCCTGTGACTTTGCGTGAGCGACCTACTACGATGTTATATGTAGAGTTAGGACCATCGCAGCAAGTGCCGTGTGTACCAAGCAAATAGTACCAGCCGTTACGGTATATCAGGTCGGTTGCCTCGCAGTCGATAGCGATGTTGATAGGTTCATTGCCTTCCATTCGTTTGCCGGTGGTAGGGTCGAGTTCGACCAGCCGGATAAAACCGAAGTAGGTACCGTAAGATAGCCACAGACGTCCGTCAGTAGGGTCAAGCAACAGTCCGGCATCGATAGCATCACAGTCTTCATTGTCTTCGGACGAAGCGACAGCAATAGCTTCTGTATATTTGAAATCGGGCGAATTAGGGTCTAATGTCTTGTTCCACATGGTAAGTACCGTACCGCGATGACTGCCCCCAAGACCTCCTCCGGTGGCGCTGTAAGCAATCAGGTAACGGTCACCTATTTTCACGGCATCGGGAGCTGCACCTCTTCCGGGTCTTACTCCACCGCTATTCCACGTCCATCCGTCCTCGGAGATCAGGCCGCCTCCACCTGTACCGAAGGTGTAATATTTGCCTTCGCATTCCATAATGGTGGAAGGATCGTGTATATAAGGTTCTCCGATTTGTGCGGTTGCTTTTTCAGATATCAGCAAGGATAACAGGGTTGCAACACTCAAGAATATAGTTTTTGTTTTCATGATTAGACATTATATAGATTAATTTGTTATATGACTCATTTTGTGACTGATTCTAAAGTTGTGTAATCCACAAGCAATAAGAATCACCATATCTTCGAAACCGAATTTATGGCATCTGAATC